>JANLQZ010000576.1:0-7928 GCA_031368125.1 Betaproteobacteria bacterium | reverse complement strand
CATGTATCCCGGTGAATCCGGATTTTGTCGAAGACCAGGACTCGCTCTGGCGCAAGTACCGGCGCCTTCAGGCCGGCGTCACGCCCGGCGCTACCTGAGGAACACCGAGGCTGGGGCGCCCCTGGCGCGGCCTGCCGGGCCGGGTGATTGCCGACGATGACGCATCGGCCGTTTGTCCCAGATCGGCGTTGTCATTTGTCCCAAACCAGGAGCGTTCGTTGGACAAGATCCGTTCAGGCTGCGCCTGTCGAAGCCCCTCGGCCCGTTGACCGGTCAACAGCTTCGGGCCAGGCCGAGTTCAGGGCGAACGGCCCTTGTCTTTGAACGTCAAGGGGTATCGTCGGCTTTCATGGGAGCCTTCTTCTCTTTCTTTGGGTCTGGCGCGACCGCCGCGGTGAAATACTCAGGCCCTTTTTTTTTCTGCCCGCCACTGGCCTTGGCTGCGGGACGTTCGGACTTGGCGGCCGCGCCAGGCTGGTTCGAACGCAAGGTCTTCATGGTCGCTTTCACTGCAAGGCGCTTTTCCATGGCCAGGCGCTCCTGTTCCATCTTGTCGGCACTCTTGGCAGCTTTCGCGGTAGCCGCATCGGTCTGCGCTTTCTGTGCCGGGGTGCGACTGTCGCTGGCATCGACAATCACGGCGCCGGGACAGGGTGTCTGGCTGTACACGTTGGCGCATCGGTAGACGGTCTGGCCTGAAACCTGTGGACCCACCATCGTGGTGGCAAACAGCATGGCGGCAAGCAGTGACTGGAAGTTGTTCATGATGTGCGCGCTCCTGTGGTGGTTGACCGGTGCCTGTGCGCACCGATGTTCCTGCCGATCCGGCGCAGCGTCATCACCCTGATTGTGTAGAGCCGGGTTCCGCGGGTGCCTTGGTATGCAGCAGCATCGTGGCTTTTTGAATGTCGCCTTCGAGCAGCATCGGGACGGCCTTGAGTGAACGCTCGATACACGCGTCGATCGCCTGCTGCTGGTCGGCCGGCGGTTTTTTCAGGACCCAGTTGATCACCTCCGTTTTGACGCCGGGATGTCCGATGCCGATACGAAGGCGCCAGTAATCGTCGCTGCCCAATTGCTCGTGCAGGTCCTTCAGCCCATTGTGGCCGGCGTGGCTGCCGCCGCGCTTGAGCTTCATTTGCCCCGGCACGATATCGAGCTCGTCGTGTGCGACAAGGATTTCATGCGGCGCGATCTTGTAGAAACGTGCCAGGGCGGCAACCGAGCGGCCAGACAGGTTCATGAAAGTCAGCGGTTTGAGCAGCCACAGGTTCTGGCCGTTCGCCGTGGTGCGGCCAACCAGGCCGTGGTAGCCCTTGTCCGCCGCCATAGCGACTTTCAGTTTCTGTGCCAGCGCGTCGACAAACCAGAAACCTGCGTTGTGCCGCGTCGCCAGGTATTCGGGCCCGGGATTCCCCAGGCCCACAAACAGCTTGATCATGGGCAAATTATCAAGCAGCGGGCGCCGCCCTATGGCCGTGCCCAAAAACAAAACGGCCCACCGAGGTGGGCCGTTGACCGACCGAATGGCAAGTTATTTCTTGCCGGCCGGAGCCTTGGTCGCAGGAGCCTTGGCCGCAGGAGCCTTGGCTGCTGGAGCTGCCTTTGCCGCGGGCGCCGCCTTGGCCGCCGGAGCGGCCTTGGCAGCGGCCCCGGTTGCACCTGCCGCCGCACCCGCTGCCGCCTCGGCTGCGGTGGCTTCGGACGCTTCGGCCGCCGGCGTCACGACCGATACCAGCACCGGATTTTCCTTTCCGCGCGTGACGGCGGAGACACCCTTGGGCAGGACCACATCCTTGACGTGCAACGACGTGCCCTTTTTCAGGCCACCCAGGTCGACCGCAATGAACTCCGGCAGGTCCGCCGGCAGGCAGGAGATGTCCAGTTCGGTGACAACGTGGTTGACCAGGCAATGGTCGAGCTTCACCGCGGGCGATTCCTCCTCGCCGCTGTAATGCAGCGGCACCTTCATGTGCAGCTTGGTGTTGGCCTCGACACGCTGAAAGTCGACGTGCAGTATGAGTTGCTTGTAGGGATGCATCTGAACGTTGCGCAGCAGCACCTTGCTGCTGGCCGCGTTGAGCTCCATTTCCAGGATCGTGGAATGGAAGACCTCTTTCTTGAGGGCATGCCACAAGGCGTTGTGGTCGAGTTCGACCAACTGCGGCTGGCCAGTGCCGCCATAAACGATGGCGGGCGTTCGGCCCGTGATGCGGAGACGGCGGCTCGCACCCGTCCCCTGCTGTGGGCGCTCAAAAGCGACAAATTTCATTTACTACTCCTGCTGGAGTCCACCGCGACCAGTGTGACTCCGGTTACAAAAAGCCCAACGCACCTTGGCAGATGGCGCGTTGGACCGCGATGGCCCCGATCAGTGCAACCCCTGAACATGTTCAGAAGAGGTTCTCCTGATCAGAGAACAAACTCATGACCGAGTCGCCCTTGGCGATACGCTGGATCGTCTCGGCGATCAGCGGCGCCACGGTCAACTGGCGGATCTTCCTGCATGCCATACCGGTCTTGCTCAGCGGAATGGTGTCGGTGACGACCACCTCATCGAGTGCGTTGCCTTGCGTGATACGTTCGATCGCCGGGCCGGAAAAAATTGGGTGCGTGCAATAGGCATAGACTTTCTTTGCCCCACGCTCCTTCAGGACCTCAGCCGCCTTGACCAGCGTGCCGGCGGTATCGATCATGTCGTCCATCACGACGCAGTTGCGGCCCTCGATTTCGCCGATCACGTGCATCACTTCGCTGACGTTGGCCCGGGGGCGGCGCTTGTCGATGATGGCGAGGTCGCAATTGAGCTGCTTGGCCAGGGCGCGGGCCCGCACCACCCCACCCACGTCCGGCGAGACCACGATCAGGTCTTCGTACTGTTTCTGGCGCAGGTCTCCGAGCAGCACCGGCGAGGCGTAGATGTTGTCCACCGGAATGTCGAAAAACCCCTGGATCTGGTCGGCGTGCAGGTCCATCGTCAACACCCGCGCCACACCGACGGTCTGCAGCATGTTGGCCACGACCTTGGCCGTGATCGGAACCCGGGTCGAGCGCGGCCGGCGGTCCTGGCGCGCATAACCGAAGTAGGGGATCACCGCACTGATTCGCTCGGCCGATGCCCGTTTCAGCGCATCCACCATGATCAGCAGTTCCATCAGGTTCTCGTTGGTCGGTGCGCAGGTGCTCTGCACCACGAACACGTCGCGTGCGCGTACGTTTTGATTGATTTCGACGGTTACTTCGCCGTCCGAAAAACGCCCGACCGTCGCCGCACCAAGGGAGATCCCGAGATGGTGTGCAATGTCGGCCGCCATGCGTGGATTCGCATTGCCGGTAAAAACCATGAAATCAGGTGGTTGGGCAGCCTGCATGAGTATCCCAGCGATTCATTAAGGTCGTACCGGTACGACGAGACTCCGGAACGTACAACATATTTGGCAGGGGAGGAAGGATTCGAACCTTCGCATGCTGGAATCAAAATCCAGTGCCTTAACCAACTTGGCGACTCCCCTACACGGGTCGGCAGCTAATCGCCACCCACCGTCAAACCATCGCTGGGAGCCCACCCCATCAGGGGATGAACATCCAAACCGCTGCACCAGCGGACCTGAAAATCGGGCGGCGCCTCGCGCAACGCAACTTCGCTCAGGGTCGATGCAAAAACCGCACTGCCGGAACCCGTCATCCGGCCCTCCAGTCCGTTCGCCGCCAGCCAGTCCAGGGCTCGCGCGACGCCGGGGCAATACCTTTGGGCAACCGCTTGCAGGTCGTTGCGCCCGAATCCCTGAGGGTCCGCAGCAAAGCCTGAAATTATAGCAGTTTGGGTATCCCTTTTGAGGTCCGGATCCTTGAATATTTGCCCGGTTAGCAGCCCGTCCGCTGGTTTCACGATCAGGTATCGTGCGCTGGGCACATCGATCGGTGTGATGTCGTCGCCGACTCCTTGCACCCATGCGTTGCGCCCGGACAGGAAGAACGGCACGTCCGCCCCAAGCGACAGCCCGATTCCGGACAGTTGCCCAATGGAAAGTCCAAGTCGCCACAGCCGGTTCAACGCCAGCAGGCAGGATGCGGCGTCGGATGATCCGCCGCCCATTCCGGCC
Source organism: Betaproteobacteria bacterium (assembly GCA_031368125.1). GTDB lineage: Bacteria > Pseudomonadota > Gammaproteobacteria > Burkholderiales > Burkholderiaceae_C > CAISIP01. The sequence goes on along the minus strand of JANLQZ010000576.1, from coordinate 3,825 downwards.
TGGGCTGGCACGTTCTTTTCTATACTCACGTGCACGCCGTGGCGCGTCGACGTGGCGGCCTGAAGTGCCTTGGCGGCCCGCACGATCAAGTCCTCGGCTGGAAGTTGTGCAGTCAGATCCTCGCGGCTGATCGCACCGTCCCGGCGCAGTTCAAAATGCAGCGTGTCGCACCAGTCGATCAGGACGAATGCGGACTGGATCAGGTGGTAACCGTCCTCGCGTCGCCCTGTCACATGCAGAAAGAGGTTGAGCTTGGCGGGGGCGGGGACGTCGAATAGCGACTTCATGGCAGATCGGCTGCGCGCCAGGAATCAATCGAGTACCAGTCGAATTTCCACTGCGGGAGGCGGCAAGCTTCGACGCGCCACCAGACGTCCGGTGCCGAGTTCATGCAAGTCGGCCTGCCAGCCTGCAATTTCGGCGTTCTCCCCTGCCAGCCACTGGAACATGCCGGCCACCGGGAGTTCGGTTCCGGTGGCGTGTCTGGTCAAGGCGTCGAGCGAACCGAAGTGGAGTTCCTTGCCGTCGGAACGCAGGCGCGCCTCGCCGGGTTTCCATGCCATCTGGGCGATTGTGGCGCCCAGCGGTGAAAAGAGAGACAACTCGCCTGCCTGCGCATCGCCCTTGAGTTCGAAGCCGGCGCTGAAGGACTGCGCCTGGTCCGCATCGACGCGCAACGCCATCCGACCAGCCCATGACGCCACCTGCGGCCCGCTCAGGCGTACAGGCTGGACACATCCGGACAAAAACGCCAGCAACACTGCAGTTGCCGCCACACGCCTGCCAAGGCCGGCCATCACAGCCTGACACGCAGCCGTTTGAGGGTTTCAAGCAGGGTTTCGTTTTCGGCGTTAAGCACCATGCCTTCTTTCCAGACCGAAAGCGCCTGGGTCCGATCGCCCATGGCCCACAGTACCTCGCCAAGATGGGCCGCGATTTCCGCATCCGGTTTTTCCTTGAACGCCTGCTGCAACAGGCCTAGCGCCAGTTTCAGGTTGCCGCTTCGAAATTCGACCCAGGCCAGGCTGTCGGTAATGAACGGATCGCCCGGGGCGTATTCCAGCGCCTTTTGCACCAGCTGCCTGGCCTCGGGCAGGCGCACGTTGCGGTCCGCCAGCGAATAGCCTAAAGCGTTGTAGGCGTGGTGGTATTCCGGCTTGGCCGCGATCGCGACCCGCAGCAACCGTTCCATTTCATTCGCATCGCCCATCTTCTCGGCAACCATCGCCCGGTCGTAGATCAGGTCGACGTCTTGCGGCATACGCGCCAGCGCGTCTCCCAGCAGTTCGTAGGCGGCACGGTATTGCTTGTTTTCACGCAACAACTGCACCTCGGCGCTGATCTTCAGGCGCGCATCGGTACCGCCTTGCTCCGGCAGGGAGCGAATCAGCGCTCTGGCCTCCGCCAGCTTGCCCTGGCGTGCCAGGATCATGGCGCGCCGGCTCTGTACGCTGATCATTTCCTGGGCGGTATCAATTCGACTGAGCCAAGCTTGCGCGCCAGCATAGTCTTTTCGTTGCTCGGCGATCTCTGCCAGCGCCAGGTAGGCCTGCGTCAGGCCACGATTCTCTTCGTTTGCGTTGGGATCCGGCGCCTTGGCCGATTCCAGTTCCACAAAACGGCGAAATGACTGCTCTGCAGCCACCAGCTGTTTGTCCTGTTGCTCGAGGGTCCCCTTGATCAGCCACGCCTGCGGGTAATCCGGCTTCTCGCTGGTCACCGCGCGAAGTTGTGCAGCGGATTCGGCATAACGCCGCGCGTTCAGCAATACGCGCGCGTAGTCCATCCGCACCTCGATCCGGGGCTGCCCTTCGAGGTATTTGCGGATGATCGCCTCTGCCTGCGGCAGCTTGGGGTCCATCAGGTTCAGCGCCACTATGGCGGGGCCTTCAGCGGTTGCTTCGAGTGCCTGCCCGCGTTGCGCCGCCTCCAGCGCCCCGACCGGATCGGCCGCATCGATGCGCATGCGACCTACCGAGGTCCAGGCGGCCGCGCCGAACGTTGAGCTGCCGAGGTACTCGGCAAGCGCCTGTTCCACAATGCCGGCGGCGAGCTTCTTGTCCGAAGCCCGCGCGAAAAAGCGCGGCACGCTGTTGATCACCGCATCGCGCTCCTTGGCGTCAGCGATCGCGAGTTCACGCTTGAGTGGTTCAAGCGCTTCCGTGAGTCGGTTCAGGCCAACCAGAATCTGCAGCAAATAGCGGGTGGCCTCCCGGGAGCCGGGAATCGCCTGGCGCCATTCACGTGCGGCCTGCAACGCGGAATCACCCGAGCGGCCCTGCAAGGCGATGTCGGTGGCGCGCTTGAACAGCCGGGCATCGTTGGTTTTTCGCGCCGCGTCGAGCAGCAACGAAAAACCGACGCCGGTTTCTCCACCGATGGCGTTGAGTTCCCCCAGCAGCAGCTGGTAAAACATCTCGCCGTCCATGGACGAATTGGGTTCCGTGTCGGGCCGGGCGGTGGCGTCTTGCGCGTACGAGGGGTTCGCGCTCAATGCCGCGACGACCAAAACCAAGGCGAGGCGGCGTAAGGTTCGAATCATGAAACCATAATAATCCAAGCTGGGACTTGTTGCGGCAACCGCTATCCTTGACCATGCCCGAACTACCAGAAGTCGAAGTGACGAGGTTGAGTTTTGCCGACCGGATCGCGGGGTCGCGCATCCTTTCGGTCGTGCTTGGCAAGCCACTGCGTTGGCCGTTGGGATGTTCCACATCCGAATTGCTCGGGCAGCAGGTCATCGGCGTGCGCAGGCGCGGAAAGTACCTGCTGCTCGACCTGGACAAGGGTTTGTTGCTGGTGCACCTTGGCATGTCCGGCAGCCTGGGGTTCGCGGCCTCGCTGCCGCCATCGGGACCACACGACCATTTCGATCTGCTTACCAGCCGCGGCAACCTGCGATTGAATGACCCACGCCGCTTTGGCGCCGTGGTTTTCGCGCCAGACGAAGATTCGCCGACCGCGCGCAAGCTGCTGGGCAGACTTGGCATGGAACCCTTGTCCGCCGCGTTCGATCTGCTCGCGTTCCAGCGCGGGTTGAAGGCGCGCCGCGCGCAGATCAAGCAGGTGTTGCTGGCCGGTGATCTGGTGGTGGGGGTCGGCAACATCTACGCGTGCGAGGCGCTATTTCATGCGGGCATCCGGCCTACCGTGCGCGCCGCGCGCCTCAGCAGCAGCCGCGCCGCCAAACTGCACGCCGCGGTGCGGGAGGTGCTGTCGAAGGCGGTGCAAATGGGTGGCAGCACACTGCGCGATTTTTCCAACGCGCATGGAGACGCCGGGCATTTCCAGCTCGAAGCCATGGTGTACGGGCGTGCCGGCCAAAGTTGTAAAGTGTGTGGCGGACCCATCAAATCGATCCGCCAGGGCCAAAGGTCGAGTTTTTTCTGCCACACATGCCAGAGAAACTGAACGCAATCGCGCCGCTCGATGCTATATTGAAAAGTCTGCGGGGGAATCTTGAGTACTACATTCAACGAGCAATTTGATCAGCACGGTGCGTGGCGTCGCGAGTTCGGCCTGCGCCTGAAGCTGCTGGCCGAGTGGATGAAGGACCGTGACCTGCTCGACGCCGGCGTCGAGGAGCGGCTGCGTCGACTGGAAACGCAGGTGCGGTCGGACAAGGTGATGGTGGCTTTCGTAGGCGAGTTTTCGCGTGGCAAGTCCGAACTCATCAACGCCATATTCTTCGCCGGCTACGGACGCCGCATCATGCCTGCCAGCGCCGGGCGCACCACGATGTGCCCGACTGAAATGGGTTATGACCCAGACGTGCCGCCGTGCCTGCGATTGCTCCCGATCGAGTCCCGCCTGCAACCGCAGGCG
>JANLQZ010000557.1:0-3477 GCA_031368125.1 Betaproteobacteria bacterium | reverse complement strand
CACTTTGCCACCCTGGTGCGGGTGGACGGGCGCAAGGGCTTCCACGATGCGCAGCGCCACCCCGAGGGCCGGCATGTGCCAGGGCTGGTGATCTTCCGCTGGGACGCGCCACTGTTCTTTGCCAATGCCGAGATCTTCCGGCACCAGGTGCTGCAGGCAGTGGCTGCGTCGCCCACGCCACCGGTGTGGCTGATCGTGGCGGCCGATGCCATCAGCGACATCGACATCACGGCGGCCGAGTCGCTGGACCAACTCCACGATGAACTGCTGCGACAGGGCGTGGCCCTGAACTTTGCCGGCCTCAAAGGCCCGGTGAAGGACCGGCTGGCCCACTACGGCCTGCTGGCCCACATTGGCACCGACCGCCTCGAGCCGACGGTGGGCAGCGCCGTCAACCGCTACCGCAGCGAGCATCCGGTGGCCTGGCGGGACTGGGACGAGGCGTGAGGCCTCTGCACCTGCTGCTGGCGCGTCGCGCCTGACCCCATGAGCCCGGCGCCAACTGATATCAAGTCCGATTGATGGCATGGAAGCGACGGGTGTCGACCGGTCTGTCGACAGCGATCAAGCCGAGCATTGCCAGTGTCCGCAATGTGTTGTCCAGTGGTCTTTGGGGCTCATCCATGGTGCTTACTGCTAACGGCCAGTTGCAGGTGCTCCCTACCGACCGGTTCCGTTGCCCGAATTTGCCAACTTTGCAGTGTGCTCTGCCACCGCACCGCGTAGTCGACGCTGCCAACGTCCATGATCTCGGCGAAGATTAACAAGTTGTGCGACGGGCGGACGAACCCCGACTCCAGGTTTGTCTATCCTTAATCGCGCGCGCTGATTGGTTTGTTGGACATCTGCGGCCATAAACACATGGTGCGGATGGTTCTTCAACTGTGCCGGCACTGAGAAAATATGTTGGGTCAGTGCCGACAGCCGCCAACTCCGACGTTCTCGTCGCAAGGCAGGATCGGTTCGAGGGTCATCAAGCGGTTCACGGTGCTGGCTTCACACACCAAAGGGCGATCCGGCGTGATGGAGTCGGTCCGTTTTACGCGAACCCCTTGCAGGCGCTGAGCACGGCCGAATTCGCTGTCGCGATCATCGAAAAGGGTGTACGTCCGCCCCTCTCGTTCAAACGAAACGGTGATCTTGGTCACGTGCGCGCGCGTGTAGCGGCTGTACGAGAAGCGCATACGCGACGAGTCGTCGCGCTCCAGCGGGAATTCGAAATCGAGGGCGTTGGGCTTGCCGAAGCGGTACTGCAGATAGCCGCTGGCAATGCTCAGCTCTGGCGACGCGCACAATGCCACCCACTTGTCGGTCCGCACCCGGCAGCTGAACATCACCACCTCTTGCCCGTTGCACAGGCCGGACATCGCAGCGGCCGCAACCCCGCGAGCAACTTGCGGCGGCTTGTCGGCGACAGCCGGTAGGTGCAGCACTGCGACGCACGCCGCAACCCAGGGTGAAGATCTCATGCTAAGGGCTCACCTTCTTTGCCGCAGCCGACGCCGAGATGGCCTTGCCAATGGCAGCATAGGCCTGTTCGAGGAGTACGTCATAACTGCCGTAGTCCTCGCCGTTGTAGTGGTACGCGAAGTTGGCCCATTGTTTGTCTTTCAGATAGGGGACGTAGCCTTTCTTCGAGATGAAGGATGCAAATGCCCTCAGGTGTTCGGCCTCGGTCTTGAACATGGTGTTGACCATGGCGTCGACCGAGTTAAAACCGGCCGGGGTCGAGTTGAACCCCATGATCTGGAACATGCCCCACGACGCGGACGACAACGCAGATTCGCGGTCCAGGGCCATCGCGTCGCGCAAGCGATCAAACTCACGCCGCTTGCCGGCAGCGCCGCCTTGGACCAACGAGTCGTCGCGCTTCTTTACTGATAGGGTGGGGAACACCCCATCGTAGAAGTGCCCCGTTAGACTCGAAAACCAATGGGCCTCGAAGCGGATTACCGGGCGACCATCGTCGATGAAAGAGGCGCCTGCACTTTCGACCTGGGCCACGGCTTTGATGGTTGCCACCTCAATCCCAAGGTCTTTGGCAGTTTGTGCGAAGTCGATCTCACCCAGCGCAGCCCCGCTACCCGCTTTGGGCAGCGCCGTGGCCCCCGCGATAATCGAAGCGATGTTCAGGCCCGCCGGCGGCTTCTCCAGGCGCTCGAGTGTCGTGCCGGTGGGGGAGACGACGCCGTCGGGCTTCTTGGTGCCGACCACGTTCTTCTGAAAGAACGCAATTGCTGCCACGGTCCGCGGGCCGATTGACCCGTCTTCCTTCAGTTCGGCGAACGGCGGTATGTTGCCAAGCGCGGAGGCACTGGTGGGCAAGGTCGCGGTCGCATGAGCGGGCATCAGGGCTGCATTGAGCAGCGCTTGCACACGTTTGACGTCCGCCTTGTTGTTCATCGCACCCGTCCTGCCGACCGATCCGGTGAGTTTCATTTTTCCTCCCCCTGCCCCATAGCGACACGCATCCACCAATCGTGGAGTTGCATGATCGCACTGCCAGCTGTGCCCGTAAAGTCTGGGCGGGAACAGATGCTGACCCAAGTTAGTCAATTTCCCACCCAATTCGGACGAATTCGACCTAAAAGTGCTCGCAAGCTATTGGTTTTATTCGGACGTGATTGAAAAAGTGAAATGTGGTGCCATAATAAAGTGTAACAAACAAGCATGAACCGGCTTCGTGCCGTCGCTGACCAGTTTTGTGGGCGCGGCCTTCGTCGGCGTGATTGAGGGCGTCGTGATCACCATCGTGCTGGCCCTGCTGGTGCTGGTGTGGAACACCTGGCATCCCCACTTTGCCATCCTGGTGCGCGTGGACGGGCGCAAGGGCTTCCACGGTGCGCTGCGCCACCCCGAGGGCCGGCATGTGCCCGGCCTAGTGATTTTCCGCTGGGACGCGCCACTGTTCTTTGCCAATGCCGAAATCTTCCGCCACCAGGTGCTGCAGGCAGTGGCGGCGTCGCCCACGCCGGCGGTGTGGCTGATCGTGGCGGCCGATGCCATCAGCGACATCGACATCACGGCGGCCGAATCGCTGGACCAACTCCATGATGAACTGCTGCGACAGGGCGTGGCCCTGCACTTTGCCGGCCTTAAAGGCCCGGTGAAGGACCGCCTGGCCCACTACGGCCTGCTGGCCCAAATCGGTGCCGACCGCTTTGAGCCCACCGTGGGCAGCGCTGACAACCGCTACCGCAGCGAGCATCCGGTGGCCTGGCGGGACTGGGACGAGGCGTGAGGCCGCAGCGCCTGCTGGCGCATCGCGCCTGACCCGATGTCAGACTGCGGACTGCGCTGGACCACCCACAACCACCACAAGCTCACAACAGCGAATAGGCTACGGGCGGCCATGCGCTTGTGACGCCGCGTCAGATCAGGACTTCGAGGCCCTTCCTGTCCAACAGGCTCAGGAGCTTCAGCGACGGACCGCTGGGTTGCTTGTCACCGATTTCCCACTGACGGACGGTTGAGAGG
>JANLQZ010000288.1:0-7304 GCA_031368125.1 Betaproteobacteria bacterium | reverse complement strand
ATCAACACCCGCAACCTCAAGCTGCTGGCGTTTGGCATGGGCGCTTCGTTCGGCGGCGTCAGTGGCGCGTTGTTCGCCTCTTTCCAGGGTTTCGTGTCACCCGAGTCTTTCACGCTCATGGAGTCGGTCATGATCGTGGCGATGGTGGTGCTCGGAGGACTCGGCCATTTGCCGGGCGTTGTACTGGGTGCCCTGCTTCTGGCGGCGCTACCGGAGGTGTTGCGTTACGTGGCAAGCCCCTTGCAGGACTTTACGGGCGGGCGCCTGGACGCCTCGATCCTGCGCCAGTTGCTGATCGCCCTGGCGATGATCATCGTGATGTTGTTGCGTCCGCGTGGCCTGTGGCCGACTCCGGACCACGGCAAATCATTGCAGATGAGCGCCTGAGGAGAAGGCCATGACAGACACCATTCTCAAGGTCGCCGGCATCTCCAAGCGGTTCGGCGGACTGCAGGCTCTGAGTGACGTAGGCATCACCATCGAGCGCGGTCAGGTCTATGGCCTGATCGGGCCCAACGGTGCCGGGAAAACCACTTTCTTCAACGTCATCACCGGTCTTTACACGCCTGACAGCGGCACGTTCGAGCTGGCAGGAAAGCCCTACAAGCCGACGGCAGTGCACGAAGTCGCCAAGGCGGGCATTGCCCGGACGTTCCAGAACATACGCCTGTTTGCAGAGATGACTGCGCTGGAAAACGTCATGGTCGGCCGCCATATCCGGACCCATTCCGGGCTGCTGGGTGCGATGTTCCGCACCGCCGCGTTCCGGGCCGAAGAAGCCGCGATCGCCAAGCGTTCCCAGGAGTTGCTCGACTATGTGGGAATAGGCAAGTTTGCCGACTACAAGGCCCGCACCTTGAGTTACGGCGACCAGCGCCGGCTCGAGATCGCCCGTGCGCTGGCTACCGATCCCCAGCTGATCGCGCTGGACGAACCCGCCGCCGGCATGAACGCGACTGAAAAGGTACAACTGCGTGCGCTGATCGACCAGATCCGCAAGGACCAACGCACCATCTTGTTGATCGAGCACGATGTAAAGCTCGTTATGGGCCTGTGCGACCGGGTCACGGTGCTGGACTACGGCAAACAGATCGCGGAGGGGCTGCCCGGCGATGTACAGAAGAACGAGAAGGTAATCGAAGCCTACCTTGGCACGGGAGGACACTGATATGGCGACCACATTGCTCAAAGTCAGCGGCCTGAAGGTCGCATACGGTGGCATCCAGGCGGTCAAGGGCGTGGACTTCGAGGTTCTGGAAGGCGAATTGGTGACATTGATCGGCTCCAATGGCGCCGGCAAGACGACCACAATGAAAGCCATCACCGGTACGCTGCCGCTCAACGCTGGCGACATCGAGTATCTGGGCAAGAGCATCAAGGGGCAGGGACCGTGGGATCTGGTCAAGCAGGGTCTGGCGATGGTACCGGAGGGCCGTGGCGTGTTTGCCCGCATGACGATCATGGAAAACCTGCAGATGGGGGCCTATGTTCGCCGCGACACCGCGGCCATTGCACAGGACGCTGACAAAGTGTTCTCGATCTTCCCGCGGCTGAAGGAACGCAAGGACCAGTTGGCGGGCACGATGTCGGGCGGTGAGCAGCAGATGCTTGCGATGGGCCGGGCGCTGATGAGCCGCCCCAAGGTGTTGCTGCTGGATGAACCGTCGATGGGCCTGTCGCCGATCATGGTGGACAAGATCTTCGAGGTGGTGCGCGACGTCTACGCACAAGGGGTCACGATCCTGCTGGTGGAACAAAACGCCAGCCGCGCACTGGGCGTCGCGAACCGCGCCTACGTGATGGAGTCGGGGCTTGTGACCATGAGTGGCGACGCGAAAGAGATGCTCAAGGACCCGAAGGTCAGGGCGGCGTACCTCGGGGAGTAGAAGCGCACCCTCCAGCCGATCGCGATGGCATGGTCAAACGCGACATGGCTGTTGCTGGCAGACGCGGTGCTGCTGTTGCATTTTCTTGTGGTCGTCTTTGTCGTTGGCGGATTGTTGCTGGTCGCGGCGGGGCGTGTATTCGGCTGGCGGTGGGTGTCCAATCCCTGGTTTCGGTGCTTGCACCTGCTCGCGATCGCCTATGTGGCTTTGCAGGCGTGGCTGGATGCAGTTTGTCCGTTGACGAAGCTTGAAATGGCGCTGCGCGCGCGCGCCGGCGCGGCTGTCTACGAGGGCAGTTTTGTCGGGCACTGGTTGCAGTCCGCGCTGTACTACGAAGCTCCCGCGTGGGTGTTCACCGCCTGCTACACGCTTTTTGCGCTGCTGGTGGCATGCGCCTGGTGGTGGGTCCCGCCACGACCGTTTGGTGACCACGCGGAACCTGACACACGACGATAAATTCCTCGGTGCGGCGAAACCGCCGCCGGGTGCGCGTCGATTCGATCAGGTCAGGCGTCGCCATCCGTCCGATCGCGCCGCGCAGCAAGGTGGCTGTGAATCAAATGGCCTGCGATGGAAAGCCCCAGCGGCGGGACATCGGGGCAGGGGTCATCCGGTCCGAACCACCGTGCTTCGGCAATTTCGCTTTCGTCGATGACGATCGATCCGCTGACATAGTCGGCCGTGTAGGCGATCATCAGCGAATGGGGAAACGGCCAGGGCTGGCTGCCGAAGTACGCGACGTTGCAGACCTTTAGTCCGACTTCCTCCAATACCTCGCGGTGCACCGCATCCTCGATCGACTCGCCGGCTTCCAGAAATCCGGCCAGTGCAGTAAAGAAGCGGCTCGGGGAGTTGGTGTGGCGCGCCAGCAGGATCGCGTCGCCCTTCTTGATCAGCACCATCATGGCGGGGGATATTCGAGGGTAGGCAACCTGGCCGCACGATGGGCATCGAACACAGCGCTCGCCCTCGACGTGGACGGTGGGCGCGGAGCAGGCTCCGCAAAAGCGGTGCGTGCGTGCCCATTCTGCAATCTGGTAGGCCCGGCCCGCGACTGCCAGCAGTTCCTCGTCGATTGCGCCAAACAGCGCCCGCAATTTTCGGAAAACGAAACCTGGTGCCGCTACGCTGCCGCGCTCCAGCCAGCCGGCCTGGCAATAACGGTCGCTGAACAACCCCACGGGCAGGAAATCGCAGTGCTGATTGGCCGGTCCGGTGACGGCGATGTGGTCCGGCAATGCCAGGTCGGATTCGCGTACCAGCAACGCGTCGCCACAAAACACGAAGTTGTGTGGCGCCGGGTGCCGGCGCGCGACCAGCAGCGGAGTGAAATTGGGAGGAGTGCGGAGCATGGCACTGTTTTAGCACCAAATCATTACCCCACAGGCGGCGTCCCCAGACCCGGCCCGCGGGCGCCCGGGTGGCGCCAGGACGCAATCGCAGGAACGCCCTGGCCCCTCGAAGAGGTGCCAGGGCGTCGGGCTGTGCCCAGCGGTTTCGTCAGGCCGCTTTGCGCGAACGTGCCTTCTTGAACGGCGTTACGCGTTTGACGGCAGCGACCTTGACAGAAGCTTTCTTGCCGGCAAACCTGTTTGCCAGAGCGCCGGATCGTTGTTCGAGTTTGCCGGCAATCTTGTTGACCACTTCAGCTGCCGGAACCACCGCCAGCGCGAGTGTGTTCAAGGCGGTGACGCCGGTGCTCGTTTCGAAACGGCTGGCGTTGGCAGCCACTTGGTTCACGCCCTTGCCGGCCAGTTCGACGACCTTGCTGACCACCATGTCAGCGCTGTCGGAAGTCAGGTTGACGCCCTTGGCATAGTAGCCGGTGAGTTTTTTCTGCGCCGACAAGGCGTTGACGCGTACTTCGGGCTTCAGTTTGGAGCCGGTCTTTTCGAGCGCGGTTTCCCAGCGCTGGTCGACGAAGCCGATGACGCGCTCGCTACCGACACGGTAGGCGTTGATCATGTTCTTGGCGGTGTTGCCGTAGCACTCGATCAAATCGGTGGTCACGGCGGATAGGTTCCTGGCGGTCATGGATATTTCCTGAAAAGTGAAGAAGGGTTTTGGAGCGCCCTGTCCATCAGCAACTGCATGGATCAAGCACTGAAGACAATTGTCCCGATCCACCGTAGTGAATGCACCCTAGAACAGGCAACTATCCTAGAGCGCACAACCTAGCCAGGGTCGCACGGGCCTACACCAACCTGGTCTCGCCCATCATCACGTCGACGCCCGCAGCGGCGAAATTGGCCAGGTCGGCGGCAGTCGCCTGGCCTTGTGGCGAGGCCATCGCAGCGCCAATGGCCGCCATCGAATCGAACTCCAGTATGGCCACCAGGTACACCCCGTGTTTGCCCGCCATGCCCATCACATCACCATGGGTCACCTCATAACTGCGCAAGCCAGGGATGGTCTTGGCAAGCGGAACATGTTTGTTGAAGTAGTAGTCGTCAAACACCGCGGCGTCTGCCGGCTGTTGGTAGATTGCGAAAAGTTTTGCCATGTACGGCCTCCATCTGTTGCGCGGCCCGCGGCCCGCGACATGCGGACCTGCGCTGGACTATATCAACGCGCGCGGAATCACCATGCCCGGTACCACGCAATGCCTCGGCTTGTCGCCCGGTCTGCCGCGATTGGCGCGAGCAAATCGCACCGCCTGCGCGCGCGAAGTTCAAGCGCTTCCTTGGTAGACACTCAACCCGGCACCCGTTCGGGTCCGGTGGTAGGCTTTCAGGCCATGACTATCGCCCGCCGTATTGTCCAGACCCATCGTGATGACACGTTTGCAAGAGCGTCGCGTGAAAGCTGGAAGCTGTATCACCCGGATTTCCGATACCACTTTTATGACGACGCGGCGTGCCGGGCGGTGATTGCCCGTGGTTTTCCGCAATTGCTCGCCACCTACGACAAGTTGCCGCTTGCGGTCCAGAAGGCGGACTTGTTTCGTTATGCGGCCATCTATGAAGGTGGTGGCATCTACGCGGACACCGACACCCGTTGCTGCGCGCCGCTGCACAGTTACCTGGACTTGGACGTCGAACACCTGGTGGTTGGGCTGGAGATGGCTCCTTCAACTTTTTCCCGTGGTATCGACACTTACATGATGCGCTACTGTCTGCCGCACCAGTTGCTGCAGTGGACCTTCGCCGCGAGCAGCGGTCACCCGGCCCTGGCTTTGGTACTTCAGCGCATTGTGTACAACGTGGCGCAGATGGATGACCGGCAGCTCGAGGCCTGGAGCCGGTCCGCGCGCTTTACGCTGGAATTGACCGGCCCCATGCTTTTTAGCCAGGTCTGCAACGAGTTTCTTTCGGGAACACGGAACGGGCGCGTGACCGTGTTGCCGCGCCTCGCGTGGGGCGCCTGGCCGCGCGAGCAGATGCAGGGCCAACTGCAGGACCAGATCAAGCTAAGGCATCTGTTTGAAGGCTCGTGGAAGGCGGCACTCCAAGTCAGCAACCAAGCCGCCGTCGCGGTGCATTACCAGTTCAAGCTCTGAGGTCGCAGTTGCGGCGCCTGCTGCCGCTGCGGCCTTGGCTACTTGCCCCAACTATCCTTTAACCCGACCGACAGATTGAACACCGGCTTGCCCGGTGCGTGGTCCACGCGGTCGGCGACAAAATAACCGTGGCGTTCGAACTGGTACCGGTCGTCCGCTTTCGCGTTGGCCAGGGACGGCTCTACAACAGCCCGCACGATCTTCAGGCTGTTGGGGTTCAGGCTGGCCAGGAAGTCCTTGCCGCCGGCATCGGGTTGTGGTTCGGTGAACAACCGGTCGTACAACCGCACCTCGGCCGGCAGGCCGTCCGCCACGGCGACCCAGGTGATCACCCCCTTGACCTTGACCGCGTCCGAACCCGGCGTGCCGCTCTTGGTATCTGGTATCAGGCGCGCGTATACCTCCGCGACGGCACCGTCGGCGTTTCTGCTGCATCCCGTGCATTCCACGACATGGCCGTATTTCAGGCGCACCTTGTTGCCTGGGAACAGCCGGAAGAAACCTTTTTGCGGTGACTCCTCGAAGTCGGAGCGTTCAATCCACACTTCGCGGCCCATCACGAAGTCGCGTCGACCCAATTGCGGCCAGTGCGGGTGCACGGGAGCATGGCATGGGTCCAGAAACCCGGTGTTGGCGCCTGCGCCGCCCATCACCACGTCCCAGTTGGTGATGGAGAGTTTCACCGGGTCGAGCACGGCCATGGCGCGCGGCGCCGAGACGTCGAGCGTTTCGCGAAGGCAGCCCTCCAGCGTGCTGTAGTCGGTCCAGCCGCCCGACTTGCTGGTGCCGGTGCGTTCTGCCAGCAGCCGGATGCTCTCCGGCGTGTAGCCACGGCGGCGCAACCCGACCAGAGTCGGCATGCGCGGGTCATCCCACCCGTTGACCTTGTGGTCGTACACCAGTGTTGCCAGCTTGCGTTTGCTGGTGATCACGAAGGTAAGGTTCAGCCGAGCGAATTCATATTGCCGCGGCGGCGGCGCGTCCAGCAACCGGCCTTCTATCAGGCGCTCCAGCAACCAGTCGTACCACGGCCGCTGGTCCTCGAACTCGAGCGTGCAGATGCTGTGCGTTATTTGCTCGAGCGCGTCCTCGATCGGATGCGCGTAGGCGTACATCGGGTAGATGCACCACTTGTCGCCCGTGTTGTGGTGTTCTGCGCGGCGGATCCGGTAAATGGTCGGGTCACGCATGTTGATGTTCGGACTGGCCATGTCGACCTTGGCGCGCAGCACCATCGTGCCGTCCAGGTGCTTGGCGTCGCGCATTTCCCGGAAGCGCGCCAGATTCTGCGTCGGCGTGCGATCCCGAAACGGGCTGTTGATGCCGGGTTTTCCGAAGTCGCCGCGATTGGCGCGCATGTCTTCAGCGCTTTGTTCGTCCACATAAGCGTGCCCGGACTCGATCAGGTACTCGGCCGCGCGGTACATGAAATCGAAGTAGTCGCTGGCATGGTAGAGGTGGCTGGTGCCATTGGCCTCCCAGCCAAAACCAAGCCAATGAACCGTGTCGATGATCGCGTCAACGAACTCCTGCTCTTCCTTTTCCGGGTTGGTGTCGTCGAACCGCAGGTGGCACACCCCGCCGTAATCACGCGCCAGGCCGAAGTTCACGCAGATGCTTTTGGCGTGGCCAATGTGCAGGTAGCCGTTGGGTTCCGGCGGGAAGCGCGTGCGAATCCGCGCCGGGTCCGGTTGCCCGGCCACATGGTGGGCGCCATCGCCGGGGCTGCCGCCCCATTGGCGGCTCGCATAGGTGCCATCGGCCAGGTCCGCCTCGATCGCCTGGCGCAGGAAGTTGCTCGGTTTGGCGCTATCGGTCGCCGCAGGCGTGCCTGGCTTGTGGGGGAAGGGGGAGGGCAGGCTCATGGTGAGGATTTTAGGGGCGTGCCGGCGTCGGCGACGCGGGGACAACGATCCGGG
>JANLQZ010000533.1:0-2150 GCA_031368125.1 Betaproteobacteria bacterium | reverse complement strand
CGAGCCGGTGCTGGCGCGGCTCAATCGGGCGCCGGTCATCGACGGCCGGGCGATGCTGCCGGCCAAGGTGAGTCTGAACCACCAGTCCGGCGATGTGGCCGGGTTGCGCTTCGCGATCAAGGGCAGTTACCCGGGCCAGATCGCGCAGATGTGCGACCAGGTCGGGCTCGCCATCCTCGGCATCAAACGCATCCGGGTCGCTCGCGTGCCGATGGCGGCGCTGCCGGTGGGGCAGTGGCGTTACCTCTTGCCGAACGAGCGGTTCTGAGACCAGACTTCGTTCAAACTTCAGAACAGGGGCCGGGCTTGCGCGAGCCGAGGGCGCTGACCTCGCGGCTCTGCGCGTGTGCCCGATCTGCGGTCACCTCCTCTACCTCGCTGAGCCACCCAGCCAGCGCCCTCGGCGACGACCGTCTGTGGCGCACCGCAATCCCACCACGCTCGTTGGATCGGGTCGGTGCGGCGCTCAGCGCAGCGGCATAAAGGAGGAGCCCGCAGGGCGGGGTACAGCCGCGTTGCTGAGTGCCGCGCCGGCCTGATCCAGCCCACCCACCCGTCGGCAAGAATGGCATGAAGGTCGGTGGCGCACGGTCGATATCCGGCCTTTTGCCATGTGATGCCGCGTCAGTCGCCCTGGAAACCCGAGTTCTTGATCACCGGGCTCCACAGCGCCTTGTCGGCGGCCAGGCGGCGCGCCATGTCGTCGGCCGAGCCGGGCGCCACGCTCAGGCCGAGCTTGTCGAGGCGCTCGACCACGTCGGGCGCCTTGAGCGCCAGCTGCAGCGCGGCGTTGAGCCTGTCGACCGTGGCCCTGGGCAAACCGGCCGGGCCGAACAGGCCGAACCAGGCGCTGGCGTCGATGTCGATGCCCTGTTCCTTGAAGGTGGCCACGCCGGGGAACTGCGCGCTGCGCTGCGCGCCGCTGAGCGCCAGCACACGCAACTTGCCGGCACGGTGGTTTTCGGCGAACTCGGCCGGCGTATCGAAGCCGATTGGAATCTGGCCACCGAGCAGGTTGGTGACCATTGGTGCGCCACCCTGGTAGGGCACGTGCGTGAGCTTGACCTTGGCCGCCGCTGCCAGCAGCTCACCCAGGAAGTGCGGCATCGAGCCGGCCGCGGGCGAGCCGTAGTTGGCCTGGGTCGGGTTCGCGCGCAGCCAGTCGATCAGCTCCTTCAGGTTGGTGGCCGGGGTCAGTGGCCCGGCCGCCAGCGCGAGCGGGAAACTCACCGTGTTGCCCACCGGCGTGAAGTCGGCCGTGGTGTCGTACTTGATGCTGCGAAACACCATCGGCTGCACCACCATGACGGCAAACGGCACCAGCATCAGGGTGTTGCCGTCCGGTGCGGCTTCCTTGACCGCCTGGGCCGCGATTCGCCCGCCGGCGCCAGGCCGGTTCTCGACCAGCACCGGTGTGCCCAGCGTGTCCTTCATCTTGTCGGCGATCGAGCGCGCCGTGATGTCGGCCGAACCACCGGCCGGAAACCCGATAATCACCACACCATGGCCGAAACACTCGTCAACCTCGAACCGATGATCCGGATGCTGGCTTTCGCCGGCGTGTTTGCGCTGATGGCGGTGTGGGAGTTGCTGGCGCCCAGGCGTGTGCGGCCGGTGCCCCGATTGGCGCGCTGGCCGAGCAACCTGGGCGTGGTGGTGCTCAACACGGTGCTGGTGCGGCTACTCCTGCCCACGACGGCGGTCGGCATCGCCCTGCTGGTCGAGTCGCGCGGCGGCGGGCTTCTTTCAATGTTGGGTGCGCCAGCATGGGTGGTGTTCGTGTTTGCCGTGGTGCTGCTGGACTTGGCGATCTACCTGCAGCACATGCTTTTCCACGCGGTCCCGGTGTTGTGGCGCCTGCACCGCATGCACCACGCCGATATCGACGTCGACGTGACCAACGGCCTGCGTTTTCACCCGTTCGAAATCCTGCTGTCGCTGCTGCTCAAGTTCGCGGTGATCGCGGCGCTCGGCCCGCCGGCCGCGGCGGTGGTGGTGTTCGAGGTGCTGCTTAACGCGTCGTCGATCTTCAACCACGGCAATGTCGCGATGCCCGCACGGCTGGACGCCTGGCTGCGCTGGCTGCTGGTGACGCCCGACATGCACCGCATCCACCACTCGTGGTACATGGAGGAATGCAACAGCAACTA
>JANLQZ010000004.1:0-3149 GCA_031368125.1 Betaproteobacteria bacterium | reverse complement strand
GGCGTAGGCCAGAGCGGACGAGCCGTCCGCCAGACCGCCGGCGGCATCACCCAGGGGAATATGGGCCGGATGTGGCTGCTGGCCACTGGGCAGCGCAGCCTGGCTGACAGAAAGTTGGCGCACGCCGCTGGCAACGGCCATGGCGGCCTTGAAATTGACGTCCCGCGCGGCGTAGCCGGGTGTGTCCGCGTTGGCAATGTTGCTGGCGATGACACGCTGGCGCTCCGCGCGCACCACCAGGGCGTTCGCGTGGAAATCCAATCCGCTCGTCAACTGTGCAAACATGAAACAACACCTCCACTGATCGGTTCAACCACTGCCGTGCGCTGGGGGCCCACGGCGTGAAACGATTATGGGAAGAGCTTGAGCCTGCCGATCTTTCGAATAACGGTGATTTCCGCCATCACTTGAGCCCTTTGCCGGTGCGGCAACGGCCTAAAGTCACAGTACGGCCATTTGCCGGGCGTGCAGTGGGAATTTCCAATGTGGTGTCGAACAATGCGCAGAATCACCCTGGCCCTGGCCGGTGCGGCGGTGGTCGTGGTTTCGGTCTGCGCTCAGGCGCAGGACCAGTCAACGGCCCTGGTCCGGGACTCGCAGGCCTGGATCGACCAGGCCGTGGCGGCCGCGCGTCCGCCCGGCGCCGCGCCGCTGCGCGTGGAGGTCAGCGTCGGGGCGCTCGACAACCGGCTCGTGCTGGCGGCCTGCGCCCGGGTCGAGCCCTACGTTCCACCGGGCCTGCGCCTGTGGGGCAAGACCCGGCTCGGCCTGCGCTGCGTCGACGGCAATGCCAAATGGAATGTGTTCCTGCCGGTGCAGGTCAAGGCCTTTGGCCAGGCCTGGGTGGTCAAGGGCGACATCGCCTCCGGGACGGTGTTGGGCCAGGACGATGCGGTGCTGGCAGAAGTCGACTGGGCGCAGGACAACAGCAGCATCCTCGCCGACCCCGCCTTGTGGCTCGGCCAGACGGCCGCGCGCCAGTTGACGACCGGGCAGGCGCTGCGCCAGGGAATGGTCAGACCGGCCCAGGTTTTCGCGGCCGGCGCCATGGTGCGCATCCAGGCCCAGGGCCCGGGTTTTACAGTAACCTCCGACGGGCAGGCGCTGTCGGCCGGTGTGGTCGGGGCGGCGGCCCGGGTCCGGATGGACAATGGACGCGTGTTATCCGGCGTGGTGCTGGATTTTCATACAGTCCGGGTCGATCTCTGAAATAGAACGGGCGTTTTTCAGAGATGTCTCAAGTTTTGTACTGTTCGGTCGATAGCTACCTTACGATGCTACGCCTGAGTAGTGTTGGGGAACACCATGAAAATAGGCCAACCTTCTGATACTTCACCTGCTGCCACGCAGGGCAACACGCCTGCGCCGGCCAAGGCCGGCCACGGAACGCCGTCGGCGGCAGCCGTCGAGCGCAGATCTCCCGGGGTCGATGTCACAGTGTCCGACCAGGCGCGCCGGTTGGAGCGCACACGCGCCGGCGACGTGCCCGCTGTAGACATGGACAAGGTCAACGCCATGCGCCAGGCGATCGCGCAAAAGACCTTCGTCGTGAACCCCGGGGCGATTGCCGACAAATTGCTCGCCAACGCCCGCGACATGCTCAACCGGACCCGCTCCTGAAACCAGGCGCCCGTCCAAACCTTCTTGATCCATGGAGCAGACCAACACGCGAACCGATGTGCCGGCGCTGCTGGTGCTGGCCGAGCGCAGCGCCGCAGCGGTGGCACAGGCATTGCTGAGCGGGTCGCCCGATCAGGTCGAAACGGCAACCCGTGAATTGCAGTCTGCGGCGACCGACCTGTCGGTGGCGCTGCGGGGCCTGGTGGTGGGCAAGACGACGGCGCACGGGCGCGCCCTGCAACAGCGCGTGCGCGCCGTGGCACAAAATATTGCGATTCAGCGCGAGGCCTGCCTGCGCCGCTGTGCTGCGGTCGAGCGCTCGCTCAATTCGATCGTCCCGGCCACGCGTGCGGCAACTTATGCCGGCGCCGTCAGTCCCTACGGTCGCAGCGGGCCATCGGGCGGAGCCTTCAGGGTCTGCTGAGCGGCGCCGGTCGGCGCCACCGCCGGAGCCGGCGCGCCGACGGGCGACGCCCCGCACGCCAGTGATTTCCGTGTGGACTGGATTCGACGCTCAGTGCGCGCGCATCTTGGCGCGCAGGCGGGCGATCGACTGGCTGTGCAACTGGCACACGCGGGACTCGGTGACACCCAGCACAGCGGCGATTTCCTTCAGGTTCATGTCCTGCTCGTAATACATGCTCATGACGAACTGCTCGCGCTCCGGCAACCCCTTGATCGCGACCACCAGCGACTCGCGCAGCCGCTGGTCACGCAACAGTTGCATCGGGTCGGCGTTGTCGTCAACGTCATGGCGATCGAGGAAACCGTCTTCGCCGTCGCCGCCGTGCGACATGTCTTCCAGGTAGACCAGCTGGGTTCCGCGCACCTTGCCGAGCAGGCTCTGGTAGTCGGCCAGGCTCATACCCAGTTCCTTTGCGATCTCGGATTCGAGCGGGGTGCGACCGAGCTGGTGCTCGAGGCGGCGCAGCGCCTGTTCTATGTCTTTCTGGCTCTTGCGCGATCCGCGCGACATCCAGTCGTTTTCGCGCAGTTCGTCGAGCATCGCGCCGCGGATGCGTTGCGTCGCAAAGGTCTCGAACTGCACGCCCTGTGCCGCTTCGTAACGCGACAACGCTTCCGACAGCCCGATCAGACCGACCTGGATCAGGTCGTCGACCTGTACGCTGGCGGGCAACTTGGCCATCATGTGGTGCGCCAGTTTGCGCACCAGAGGCTGGTATTGGCGAATCAGCGCGTCCCGGTCGAGCTGGCCCTTGGCGGTGTACATCAATGACTCTCCAGGAAGGTGTGCGCGGCGCTCGGCCGGGTCACTGGCAGACGCGTGATGGTAGCCCAATCCGCATGCGCCATGTCGGGCGCCAGGCCGGACTGGTCGAATCCGGCCTCAGGCATGGTGGTTTCCGATGCTGCGGATCTTCGATTCAGGCTGCATGAAGAAAAACCCGAGGTCGGATGCCTTGGGGTCGAAGGCCGACTTGCCGGCGGCGCGCATCGAAGCGCGCACCAACTCCGCAGCGTCGGCCAGATCCCAGTCCTGCGGCACTTTCTGCCCGTTGGTGACGCCG
>JANLQZ010000498.1:0-5319 GCA_031368125.1 Betaproteobacteria bacterium | reverse complement strand
GCACAGCGGCGCTGCCCGCCTGCTCGAGCCGCGCAGCGGCCAGCCCCGACTCCGCCAGCAGTTCGGCCAACACCCGGGTATCGGCGATGTTGCGCTCCTGCGACCAGACTGCGGCCAACACCGCGCCGGTCAGGCGCAAGGCGGCTGCCGGCCCGTCAGCCGCGTCCACGGCAATGATCAGGCGCGCCGCGTCATCCCCAGCGACCGGAAAAAACTTCGGCGTGACGTTCAGTGGCAAGCCCAGGTGCTCGCCAAAACGCTTGAGTTCGACCAGCCGATACGCCTGGCGCTGCGGGGCCCTCTTGCCCAGTGGCAGGCCACCGGATACCGGAAACACTTTGCCCAGGTCGATCGGCAGCACCCGCACCGGGGCGTGCGCCACAGCGGCAATCGAGACAAACCGCGCGTGCCCCAGGTAGGTCCAGGGGCTCTGCGGGGCGAGAAAATAGTCGATCGGCAGGCTCAAATGGTGACTCCAATCTACGGTGGTGTATCGTGCGCACAGGCAGACGATGGCACAAGGTGCCGACACCGCTTTTACCCCGAAATCCCGATCTTTGCAGGAGCTTGCGTGAATCCAGTCATTTTGGTTACCGGCGGCTCGCGCGGCATCGGCGCGGCAACCGCACTGCAGGCCGCGCGTGAGGGCTTCGCAGTGGCCGTCAACTACAGCGCCAACGCGCTGGCGGCCGACGCGGTGGTCGGCCAGATCGTGGCGGCCGGGGGCATGGCGATGACCGTGCAGGCCGACGTGGCCGTGGAAGCGCAGGTGCTGGCCATGTTCGAGGCGGTCGATGCGCGGTTCGGCCGCTTGAGCGCACTGGTCAACAATGCCGGCGTCGTCGACGTCGCGACCAGGGTCGACCAGATGAGCACCCAACGCATACGGCGCATGTTCGACATCAACGTGCTGGGCACTTTCATGTGCGCGCGCGAAGCCGTCAAACGCATGAGTACGCGCCACGGCGGCGTCGGCGGCGCAATCGTCAATGTGTCGAGCGTGGCCGCGCGTCTGGGCGGACCGGGCCAGTACGTGGACTATGCGGCGTCCAAGGGGGCCATCGATACCTTCACGCTGGGCTTGGCCAGGGAAGTGGCGGCCGAGGGCATCCGCGTCAACGCGGTTCGGCCCGGCATCATCGAGACCGAGATCCACGCATCGGGCGGGCAACCTGACCGCGCCCAGGCCATGGCACCCCTGGTGCCGATGCAGCGCGCCGGCAGCGCGGACGAGGTTGCCAGGGCCATTGTCTGGTTGTTGATGCCGGACGCGAGTTACACCACCGGGGCGATTGTCGACGTCGCGGGCGGCAGGTAGGTGCCGGACGCGCACAATCGGTCGCCAGCACAGCCCGAGCCCCACCCACACACCTGATGGATTACAAACCCCTCGTCACGCTGTTGGCGATCGTCAACCCGCTGGCGATCGTGCCTTTCTTCATCCACTACACGCAGGGCTTCAGCGCTGAGCAGCGCCGACGCACGATCTGGGTGGCGTCTTTCAGCGCATTTGTGGTGATAGCCACCAGCGCCCTGCTCGGGCTGCAGATCCTGGAGTTCTTCGGCATATCGCTGGCGAGTTTCCAGGTCGGCGGGGGCATGTTGCTTCTGACCTCCGCCCTCAGCATGCTCAACGCCCAACCGGCCGAAGCCAAATCCAATGCGGACGAAATCAGCGATGCCACGCAGCGCGCGTCGGTCGGTGCCAGCATCGCCGTGGTGCCGCTGACCATACCTTTGCTGACCGGCCCGGCCACCATGTCGACCGTCGTGATCTATGCCGAGAAGGCCAAGCACTTCCCGCAACTCGCGGCGCTGGTCGGTTACGGCGTGGTCATTGCCCTGGCGACCGCCGGGTGTTTCGCTCTGGCACAGCCGATTGCGCGGGTGCTGGGGAAGACCGGCATCAACGTGATGACCCGCCTCATGGGCTTGATCCTGGCCGCGCTGGCGGTGGAGGTGATGTCCGACGGGCTGGTCAAGTTGTTCCCCATCCTGGCCCGCTGAAGCCAACGCGCCAGGCCTGCCACTGCTTCGCTGAGCGGCCGCGCAGGCGGCCGGCGCGGACCGGCAGAAAACGCTAGTCGTCTGCCGGCTCGTGCCTTTGCAGCAGCTTGACGAGCTGGTTGCTGGTGTTGCGCAGCCGCTGCGCCAGCAGTTGCGTAAGTTTCACCAGCAACTTGGCGCCAATCGCCGGATGGTCCCGGATCAGGCGCGCGATCACCGGGCGCGTCAGCACTCCGGCCTGCACATCCCCGATTGCGACGCAGGTCGCGTAACGCGGCGCCGCATCCAGCATCGACATCTCGCCCACCGCGGCGCCCTGCCTGATCACGGCCAGGCGCGACACTTCGCCGTGCTGCGAGGTCTTGATCACGTCCACCGTGCCACCGAGCAGCAACAGCATCCAGTCGCCGACGTCCCCCTCGGTTATCAGCGCCTGCCCGGCGCGGGCGCGCACCAGCGGCATCATCTCGCCCAGGGCGTCGGCTTCCTCGGCGCTGAGGTCTTCCAGCAGCGCGGCGGTCTGGCGCCATTGCAGGCCATACCGGGACAAGCCGGCGCACACGCCGTCGATCTGCAGCCCCGCGCGCTCGAAATGCGATTGCACCGCCGGCGACAGCAGGCTTGCGCCACTCACCGCAACTGGGTCAGCCATCGCTCGATTTCCTCCACCGCCGCAGTCGAGGCGGCCGTCAGGGCGCGCACGCCGCCCGGGGCGTCGGCTGTGGGTGCCGGGCGCTGGACTGCAAAGCTGCGCTGGCCAAGCAACTTGTCGCCGGCGCCAGATCCGCTGACCACGGTGGCGCGCAGGCGCACCAGGCCCACACTGTGATTGGGCGCATCGAACAGCTGGCTGAACTCCTCGAGTTCGACCCGCAGCACCAGCGCCGGTGTTGCGCCGGTGACATGGCCGTCGCCGGGAACCAACACGGTAAACCGCTGGCCCAGCGACTCGCGCAGACGCTGGCGTACCAGTTGCGCCGGCGTCATGCTCCAGCGTGCATGGGCGTAGGGCAACAGCTGCTGCGTATCGGCGTAAACCAGGCGGTACAACACGGCGGTGCTGTCCAGCGCGCTGCCGGCTTCCACCTCCGGCAATGCCACCACCGCCCGCAACGCCACGTTATTTGCCGCCGGGACCTCGAGTGCCCCGGGGCCGAAGTCATAAACCGCGGGACGCACCGGTTTGTCCAGCAAGGCGCAGCCCCCCAGCGCCAGGCATGCGGCCACTGCCAGAGCGGCGCGCAACAACGCGAACCCGCGCCTGCCAGCCTGTTGCGCCGTGTCGCGCCCGTCCGCCGGCCACGCCGGGCCGCTGCGTCGCTTGCTCTGGACACTCATTGCATGCCTTTCGGTAAAGTGAACCCGGGTTCACCCGGACCCGGTGCCTGCGTGCCATGGCCAAAGATCAGCGACTGCGGGTTGTCGCGCAGCACATTGACGGCGCGGCTCACCTGTCGGGCGGTGGTCGACGCGTCCTCGCTGGTCCGGTTCAGCCGCGGCAAAGTGCTTGCGTTGAAGGCCTGGCCGGCGGCCGCCATGGCTGCGGCGCCTTCGGCCAGCCGATCGACGACGCCACCCTGGGAATTCAGGCGCTCGGCCACACGCGTGAGCTCGGACGCGGTCTTCTTGAACTCCACCGCGGTCTGCTCGACGCTGTCGGAGGTTTTCTGCAGGGCCTTGAAGGTGCCGGTGGCATCCTGCACGAATTGCGGAATGCTTACACGTTCGGGCCCGAGTTGGGCGCGCAACACCGAGTCCATGGTGAGCGACAACTGCTGCACTTGGCCCGACAGCTGCTGCACGCTGCCGGCGGCCTGGCCGATCCCACCGATGGTGGCCATGAACTGCTTCTGGTTCTCGGGCGCAAGCAGCAGGTTGACGCGCTGGCTGGTCTGCTCGAGCTGCGTCAGGATCGCCACGCCCTGGTCCGACAGTTTGGACAAGAGGCTGGGGCGCATGGGAATGCGCCCCGGCTCGCCGTCGACCGGCCCCAGCGCCACCTTGGACTCGCCGGTGTCGTCGAGTTGCACAAAGGCCAGACCGGTCACACCCTGGAAGCCCAGCGTCGCGAAGGTCGAATGGGTCACCGGCGCGCTGTCGTCCACGGCAATACGCACCAGTATGTTGCCTATGGTTTTCGGGTCGAAACCGATGCCGGTCACCTTGCCCACCGCCACGCCGCGGAACCGCACCGCAGCCTGCCGCTGCAGCCCGTTGACCGCCTCGGCACTGGAGATCTCGTACACCCTTCGTACGCCGGTATCGCGCGTCAGCCACGCGGCCAGCGCGACCAGCAATGCCGTCACGAGCAGTACGAACAATCCGGCGGCAAATGCGTGGGCCTTGTTTTCCATGATGGCTTCTTTCTACACTGCGAACGGGTATTCCCGCAACAACTCCATGGCGCGCTGACCGCGCTCGCCCAGGAAGAAGTCATGGATGAAAGGATGCGGGAACGCGATCACGTCCTTGGGCACGCCGTGCGCGATGATGCGTTTGTCCGCCAGCACGGCCACCCGCGTGCTGAGCTCGAACAGCGTGTCCAGGTCGTGCGTGACCATCACCACCGTCAGGCCCAACTCGCGGTGCAGGGAACGAATCAACGCGCAGAAGGCGTCGGCGCTGTCCGGATCCAGGCCGGCGGTCGGCTCGTCGAGCAACAGCAGCGGCGGGTCCATGATCAGCGCTCGCGCCAGCGCCACCCGCTTGATCATGCCGCCCGACAGGTCGGCCGGCATCTTGTGCGCATGCACCACGTCCAGGCCGACCATTTGCAGCTTCACGAGCGCGGCGTCGCGAATCAGGTCGTCCGGAAAGGTCTTGAGCTCGCGCAGCGGGAACGCGATGTTGTCCAGCACACTGAATGCCGAGAACAATGCCCCATGTTGAAATAACATGCCGACCCGGCTCGCCGCGCCCTGATCCGACAACCGCTCGGCCGGTTTACCCAGCACCATGACCGACCCGCGCGCCGGCGCCTCCAGCCCCAGGATGGTACGCAGCATCACCGTCTTGCCGCTGCCCGAGCCGCCGACCAGTGACACCAGTTCACCACGCTCGATCGTCAGGTCGAGGTCCTTGTGCACCAAGATTTCCCGCCCCGCGACCTGAAACACCGACCACAACTTGCGGATCTCGACTACGCCTTGGGGCGGCCCGGCCGCGTTCGGCTTTGCCCCCACGCTCGGCACTGGCGTGTCCTCGCTGCCCCCCGAGGGGGCGCTCACGCCTTGGGGCGGCCCGGCGGCGTTCGGCTTTGCCCCCACGCTCGGCACTGGCGTGTCCTCGCTGCCCCCCGAGGGGGCGCTCACG
>JANLQZ010000479.1:0-3098 GCA_031368125.1 Betaproteobacteria bacterium | reverse complement strand
AGTGAGCGCGCCGTCACCGATGATGGCCACCGCGCGCCGCTCTTCGCCCTTGATCTTCGCCGCCAGCGCCATGCCCAGCGCGGCCGAAATCGAGGTGCTCGAATGGGCCGTGCCAAAGGCGTCGTGCACGCTCTCGCTGCGCTGCGGAAAACCGCTCAGGCCACCCATCTGGCGCAGCGTCGACATGCGCTCACGCCGGCCGGTCAGGATCTTGTGTGGGTAGGTCTGGTGGCCCACGTCCCACACCAGGCGGTCGTGCGGCGTGTTGAACACGTAATGCAGCGCCACGGTCAGTTCCACCGTGCCGAGGTTGGAGCTCAGGTGCCCTCCGGTCTTGGACACGCTGGACAATACAAAGGCGCGCAACTCGGCGGCAAGCGCACCGAGCTGGGCGCGCGGCAGGCGGCGCAGATCCGCGGGGTCGTGGAGGTTCTGCAACAACGGGTAGGGCGAGTCCGGCATATACAAATGTTCAGTCTTTCACTTGGTCTTCAGCTCGACCGGTTGACCACCATGTCCGCCAGGGCGATCAGCGGCCGCGGCTGCGCCAGCGCGCCGCGTTCGAGCGCGGCCAGCGCCTGGCCCAGCAGTTCCTGCGCGTACGCGCAGGAACGTTCCAGCCCGAGCACCGACACATAGGTGGGTTTGTCGGCGATCGCGTCCTTGCCGGCGGTCTTGCCCAGCGTCAGCGAGTCGGCTGTCACGTCCAGGATGTCGTCCACGACCTGAAAGGCCAGCCCGATCGCGGCCCCGAATGCCGCCAGCGCAGCTGCCTGCCCGGCGCTCTGGAGGCCACACGCCGCCCCCATCATCACGCTGCCCTGCAACAACGCGCCGGTCTTGAGTTCGTGCATGTCGCGCAGCTGTTTTTCGCTGAGCCGGCAACCGACGCTGGCCAGGTCGATCGCCTGGCCGCCCGCCATGCCGGCGCTGCCGGCCGCGCGCGCCAGCAGTCTGCACCACTGGGCCTGCATACCGGCGGGAACTCGCGCGTCGTCGGGCGTCAGCAGTTCGAACGCCAAGGCTTGCAATGCGTCGCCGGCGAGCAGGGCCGTGGCTTCGCCAAACTGCACATGGACCGTGGGTTTGCCACGGCGCAACACATCGTTGTCCATACACGGCATGTCGTCGTGCACCAGCGAATAGGCATGAATCAACTCGGCCGCACACGCCGCGCGGATCGCCACCTCCTGGTCGCCCCGGACCGCCTCGCACGCCGCCAGAACCAGCAGGGGCCGCAACCGTTTGCCACCGTCGAGCACGGCGTAACGCATGGCTTGCACCAGTTCGGCCGGCGCGCCATGGTCCAGCCCCGCCGGCGGGTCGGCCGTAACCCACCGGTCCAGCGCGTCTTCGACCTCGCGCAGCCGCACGGCGGACCAGGCCGGCAGGTCGAAGGCAGCCGCCGGGACACCGACGGCAAAACTCACTCGGGCGTCCATGTCTTGAGGCTGCCGGAGTCCAGCAGCTTGATCTGGTCTTCGACTGCTTCGAGCTTGCCACGGCAGAACTTCAGCAACTCGGCACCGCGCTGGTAACCGCTCAGCAGTTGCTCCAGCGGCATATCACCGGATTCCAGCCGACCGACCAACTGTTCGAGCTCCTGCAGTGCCGCCTCGTAGGTGGCGGGCAGCGGGGCGGGGGCAATCGGGTTGGGCGCCTTGGGCATGGTGCATCGGGGTGGGTGGACGCACCATTTTAGGCGCTCGGACGGACGGCTGGCCGGCCAGGCGCAACGCGTCGGGCAATTCGCCCGCTCGGCACTGGCGCGCCCCGGGCAGCCCGGTCTGGCCCAAATCGCCGCAGGTACAATCCAGCCCATTCTTCTTCCGGCCTGGTCCGGAATCCTTGTTCCCGCTCATCGCCTGTGTGCTTGCGGGAAATCGCTCCCAGTGGGGAGTCTTTGGGTCAGGTCACCCATGTCTGATTTAAGTCTTCAACTGCAGCAGGCTACCAGCCAACTACCAGTTTCAAGCTACTTTGACGAGGCGCGGTACCAGCGCGAACAGGCGCTGATCATCCAGCCCGGCCCCCGGTATATCGGGCACCAGCTGGCCGTGCCGCAGACCGGCGACTACTACACCTTGCCCCAGGAAGGCGGCGGTCGGGCACTGGTGCGCACGCCAGGCGGGGTGGAACTGATCTCCAACGTGTGCCGGCACCGCCAGGCGGTGATACTGCAGGGCCGCGGCAGCCTGCTGGCCGGCCAACCCGGCAGCGCGTCGGGCAACCTGGTGTGCCCGCTGCACCGCTGGACCTACAGCGGTGGCGGCGGAGCCGCCAAGGCCGGAACACTGATGGGCGCGCCCCATTTCGCCAAGGACCCCTGCCTCAACCTGAACAATTACCCGCTGCAGGAATGGAACGGCCTGTTGTTCGAAGCCGCGCCTGCGCCCGGCGGCTACGCTGGCCCGACCGGCGGGCGCCGCAACGTGGCGGCCGAACTCGCGGGCCTGGGTCCGCTGGCGGACCTCGATTTCTCGGGCCATGTGCTGGACCATGTCGAGTTGCATGAATGCAACTACAACTGGAAAACCTTCATCGAGGTGTACCTGGAGGACTACCACGTCGGGCCGTTCCACCCGGGCCTGGGCAGTTTTGTGACCTGCGACGACCTGCGCTGGGAGTTCGGGCAGCATTATTCGGTGCAGACCGTCGGCGTCGCCAACCGGCTGGGAAAGGCCGGCAGTCCGGTCTATGAACGCTGGCAAAACGCGCTGCTGGGGTACCGTGGCGGCCAGCCGCCCAAATATGGCGCGATCTGGCTGACCTACTACCCGCACATCATGGTGGAGTGGTACCCGCATGTGCTGACCGTGTCCACGCTGCACCCGATCGGCCCGCAAAAGACCCTCAATGTGGTGGAGTTCTATTACCCGGAGGAAATCGCCGCCTTCGAGCGCGAATTCGTGTTGGCCCAGCAGGCCGCCTATATGGAGACCTGCGTGGAAGACGACGAGATCGCGCTGCGCATGGATGCCGGCAGAAAAGCGCTGATGCGGCGCGGAGACAACGAATGCGGGCCCTACCAGAGCCCGATGGAAGACGGCATGCTGCACTTCCACGAGTGGTACCGGCGCGCCATGGAACCGCAGCCC
>JANLQZ010000473.1:0-8254 GCA_031368125.1 Betaproteobacteria bacterium | reverse complement strand
CTCTCGCGTAGCGGCGCGAGGCCTTCGCTCAACCGGGCGCATTGCGGTATGCCACGCAAGGGCGCCACCGTTTGTACGGGACCAGGCCGGCGGCGCACTCAGCTCCGCGGCTGTCCCTCCGGCCTCGCGGCCTCCTTCCTTAATGCCGCTGCGCTGAGCGCCCCGCCGACCTGATCCTGCAAGCTTGGTGGGCGATCCACCGCCGCAATCCAACCATACCCGCCGCCACCGAGCGCAGATCAGGACGCGTTGCTCGCACCGGGCCATAGTTTGGATGCACCCCATCCAAGTAGAGCGCCTGCCGGTCCCACGGCGAAGAGATTCCAAGCCGGCATGAAAAGCAAACCCAACGCGGCCGAGGAACCCTTGGGCGCAATAAAAACCGCGTAGTGCATGTAGCAGTCGCCAATCAGCGAGGCCACAGCCGCCCCCAAACGCCAGAACCCGCAAACGCGGCCGCAATGCCATGGCCGCAGCGATGGCATACGGCAGGCAAGACCACAGAAAAAGCCCAACCAGAAACAGCGATGCGCCGTCCTCGGCTTTAAAGATGGCGGTGTACAGGTGCAGCAAAGCCCCAAGGCTGCAAATGGCAAGCGCCGGCCGGCGTATCACGTGGTAAGCGCCTCTGCCTATTCACCAGGCCCCGTGCGAGCCCAACACAACTTAGTGCCCCGCATACTGCGCCCCCGCCATGACGAACGGAATAAGCAACTCGGGAATCAGGTAGCCCAGCCAGACCGCCGCCGGCTTAGGCAGCCCTACTTTGCTGATGGACAACAACCGCCCGCAACCCGCAAGCAACACCCCAAACGCAAGCAGATAAACCAGAAACCCTTGCTGGCGAATCGTCAGCCCGGCCCACAGACAGATGGCGCCGGTGGAGAAATACACCCCCGCCATAAACCGGTGCACGTTGTCATAACGCGGCGTAGTTTCGGGCTGGCCCAGGTACATCTGCAACGCGCCTCCAAACATGGCGATGGCGGCGACCAGGAACAGGCAAACTTGGACGATGGTTTGGCTGATGGTGAGAGGGGTTTCGGGTGACATGGGGAGGGGTCTCACTGTCTAGAATAATGCTAGGCATCAAAGAAGCAGTTCCTTCGCTACCAACCGAAGCATTTGGAGATCGGGGTATTCGCTAAAACCAGTCAAGGCATTCCAGACAGATACGTACTCGAAGCCCTTGTTTGGAATGTCGTAGATAGCGCTAGCCTGCGTAAGAACTTCGTATTCGATAGGGCCAAGCCTCCGTTCTTTTGCGGGCAGCTTGTCGTAAGCCTTCTTTAGATTGTGGCCGTACTCCCTCCTCACCACGTCCCTTGACTTATGTTCGAGATGCCTCGCTTTAAGCGTGAGTTCAATGGACCGGCACAACAAAAAGTATGGAACAGGGCTGTACTTGGCAGCGTGAGCGAACGATGCCTCGCACGCGAAGTATTGCTCGGCGTACGTCTTGAATAAGACCGGCGACAGATTGAAGTGTCCAGTTTCAGCTGTGATCGTGAAGTTGGCCACGGCGCGCCTAAGATTCGGTCCGTAGGCGCCGGCTGGCCACCTCTGGTCCTTGCGGTCGAAATTGAACGACCAACATCAGCACGACACTGCTTGGAAGGCGGGTGTGACCGCAAATCGCCCGGTAAAAATTACTACGAAAAATTCCCATGAAACCCGCCGCCTTTGGTATTGGCTCAGATATTAGCCCACCCGCGCCGAGCGAGATCTTGAATTCACCATCTCGGAAAACCAACCAAGCGTCAGCAAAGCCATAGGCGGGTCGCTGGCGGTGCGCCTCTGCGCAGCCGAGAAGGCGAGCCCCGGACACAAACAGTCCAGTGGACTGTTTGTGCCTGGCGAGCAGCAGGGCCTCTGGCCCGGAGCGGCCTGCAAGGCCAGGGCACGTGGCCGCGCGCGCAGCGCGCTTCGTCAACTGACTCGTCGCGGCTGTCTGAACGGAGAGAGCGCAGCGAACGCAGTGAGTTCCGCGACAGGGCGCAAGACCGAGCACCGCAGGGCAGTCGGCGCGTTCAGCGCACGACCGCCCCAGTGAAGCGACGCGAGCGGCCCACACACGCCTTTGCAGCCTCCCCGGTAAATGCGCGGCGTACCGGCTGGCGCGAGGCGCGCCAACGAGAGGTAATTGGCGACCGCGAACCAATGTCTCCACCGGGCCCAAAGCAGGCTTTGGCGCCACCTGCCTGGTGCATTGGTTGCGAGCCAGGCGACGCACTGCGGCATGACTGAAATGGGCCCGCCCCGCCCTTCCCTGTCACTGCGCCGCTACCTGCTGCTGGGCATCCTGGTGCCGATTGCGCTGTTCATGCTGGTCGACACCGTCACCTTGTACCGGCAGGCGCTCGCGGCCGTCAATACAGCCTACGACCGCACCCTGCTGGCTTCGGCGAAATCCATCGGTGAGATGCTCGAGGTCGAAGGCGAAGGCACACAGGCGCGCTTTCGCGCCAAGGTTTCCTACTCTGCGCTGGAGGCTTTCGAAGCCGACAACCGCAGCCGCATGGCCTACCGGATATCCGATGTACAGGGCCGGCTGGTCGACGGTTTTGGTGACCTGCCGCTGTGGCGCGGCCACCTGCCCGACCAGGGCCCCTATGCCGCACTGGTCGACTTCTACGACAACGTGTTCCGCGGTGACGCGGTCCGCGTGGCGGTGCTGCTGCAACCGGTGGCGAGCCAGAATGGCCGCGGCATGGCGACCATACAGGTTGCCGAGACGCTGGAGTTGCGCCATACGCTGGCGCGCCAGATCCTGATCGACACCCTGTGGCGCCAGACGCTGCTGGCCAGCGTCATCGCGCTGGTGGTGGTGCTGGTGGTGCAGCGCGCCACGCGTCCCGTGCGCGCCCTCAGCGCGAGCCTGCGCGCCCGACCCGAGGGCGATCTGACCCCGATCACGGCACCCGGCCTTCCGCGCGAGTTGCATCCGCTGGTGGAGGCCACCAACCAGGTCATGGCACGCCTGCACCTGTTGCTGGAGCACCAGAAGCGTTTTGTGCGGGACGCGTCGCACCAGTTGCGCACCCCGTTGGCCGTGCTCAAGGTCCAGTTCCAGTCGGCGCTGCGCGGAGACGTGGGTGCACACCAGGCATTGCAGGAGATCAACCACACGGTCGAGCGTGCCACGCTGCTGGCCAACCAGATGCTGGCTTTGGCCAAGGTGGAACAGTTGCGCCAGCAGTCCGACGCGAAGGTGCTGGACCTGTCCGACATCGTGCGCGCGGTGGCGCTGGACCTGTCACCACTGATCGCCCAGAAGAACCTCGACTTCGAAATCCACACCGTCAGCACGTTGGTGCGGGCGCACGACTGGATGCTGCGTGAGTTGTCGCGCAACCTGCTGCACAACGCCATCAAACATGGCGCGGTGGGATCGCATCTGGAAATCCGGCTGGCCCCACCGGGTCGGGACACGCCGTGCTCACGGTGGCCGACGATGGGCCAGGCATCAGTGCGGAACTGCGGGGCCGCCTGTACCAGCCGTTCTCGACCGGCCTGGCCCAGCGGCCGGAGCAGCCGGGCTCGGGCGCGCAGCCAGACACGGCCAGCGCCGAAAACACCCTGGCGCTCGACGATGGGCGCACCGGCTCCGGGCTGGGCTTGATGATCTGCCGAGAAATCGCAGTGGCCTTGGGCGGCGACATCCGGCTCCAGAACCGGGAACAGCAGGGCCGCGTGGTAGGCCTGGATGCGACCGTGCGACTGCCCTTGGCCGCCACTTTCACACACGCGGCCGAATAGTCCAGAATACGGCCTGCACACAAGGTGTTATGGAAAAAGTTCGAATCGACAAATGGCTGTGGGCGGCGCGCTTCTACAAGACCCGCACACTCGCCACCGACGACATTCACAAGGGGCGCGTGTCGGTCAACGGGCAGGAGGCCAAACCCGCGCGCGAAATCCGCCCCGGCGACACCATCGAACTGCGCCACAGTGGCGTGCAGCGCACCTTGGTGGTGAAAGGTTTGAGCGACAAACGCGGGTCGGCACCGGTGGCGCAACAACTGTACGAAGAAACGCCCGAGAGCCTGCGGCTGCGCGCGCTGGCGGCGGAACAGCGGCGCATGGGTACCGAGCCCGCGCTGAGCCTGGAACACGGGCGCCCCAACAAACACGAGCGGCGCGCGGTCGAGGACGCATGGGGCTCGCGCTGGAGCGCTTCGCTGGACTCCTGAAGACCGCAACCGGTCAACCGCTACTTGTCGGGTCTGCCTGCTGCATGTCCACGCCGGTTACCGGAGTTTCATGCCGCCGTTGGCGGCCGGGTCGGTTCGAAGTCCTCGGTACAACCCAGGTCTCCCACGGCATCCAGCCATTGTTGCCATGCCTGGGCGTTATCCTGGTCGGACAGGCCAGGCGAATCGGTGGCGCCGAACGCCGGCCCGTGCCGGTCATTCTTCGGACGCCTGAAAAACAGGCTGCTCAATGGCCGCAGTGTGCGCAACATGTCGGCCGCCATCACGTCAGGCGCGCCGGTGCGGTCGGTGCGAAGTTGACGCGGCGCTCCATGGCCGCTACGGCACGCAGCCATTTCAGCCACACCTCGGCACTGTTTTCCTCGACCGCCACGGGCGCCGGAATCGGGTCGCCGATGGCGTAGTCGGGCGTGGTGGATGGCCTGTTCGCGGGTTGTGGATTCATGATCTAAATAAGCTGCGGCTGATGCGGTAAATTTAGCGCATCTGCGCGCCAAGGACCGCGCTGAAAAGGTAAAACATCCGCTGGCCAGGGCCGAAGGAAAGCGGCCCGTCGCAGGCCGGGCGCGCGCTGCCGCGGGGCGCGCTTGCTACGGGCTTCTACTGAGCGTGAACGCGGGCATTTATGGTGTACTCGCGCCAGGCCTTGTGGTGGCCACCATCTATTCTGGAGACAAGCATGAAACTGAAACACCTCATCGTGGCCGGTGTTGCGGCCGCGACCCTTGCCAGCGCTGGCGCACAGCAGTTCTTCCGCATCGGCACCGGTGGCACCGCCGGCACCTATTACCCGGTCGGCGGCATGATCGCCAACGCGGTATCGCAGCCGGGCAAGATCGTCGCCACCGCCGCCGCCACCAACGGTTCGGTGGCCAACGTCAACGGCATCTCCGGCGGCTCGCTCGAATCGGGTTTCAGCCAGTCGGACGTCGCCACCTGGGCCCAGAAGGGCACCGGCATATTCGAAGGCAAGCCCCACGTGCCGGGCCTGCGCATGATCGCCAACCTGTACCCGGAGACGATCCACGTGGTGGTGAAAAAGGGCTCGGGCATCAAGTCCGTCACCGACCTCAAGGGCAAACGCGTGGCGCTCGACGAACCCGGCTCCGGCACACTCATCAATGCCCGACTGGTGCTGGCCGCCTATGGCGTGCTCGAGACCGACATCAAGCCCGAATACATCAAGCCCAACCAGGCCGGCGACAAGATGAAGGACGGCTCGCTCGATGCGTTCTTCTTCACCGGCGGCGCACCGGCGGGGGCCATTGCCGAGCTCGCCAGCAGCGGGTCGGGCATCGAACTGCTGCCTATCGACGGGCCACAAGCCCAGGGCCTGCGCATGGCCAGCCCGTTCTTCGCCAACGACACCATCCCGGCCGAAACCTACAAGGGCGTGGCGGCAGTCAACACGCTGGCGGTCGGCGCCCAATGGGTCACCAGCGACAAGGCCGACGCGGAGACGGTCTACCAGATCACCAAGGCGCTGTTCAGCGACGCCACGCAAAAGACGCTGCAGGCCGGACACGCCAAGGGCAAGATGATCACGCTCAAGAACGCGGTGCAGGGCGTCGGCATCCCGTTCCACCCGGGTGCCGAGCGTTATTACCGCGAAGTCGGCGCGCTCAAGTAACACGCGGATATCCAGCACCGTGCCACGGGCGGGTTCACCGCCCGTTTTGGTTTTTCCGGGATACGCACCACGATGTCGATCAACACCAGCCTGCCGGACGGCCCGCACCTGCAGGCGCTAGAAGAAAAGTTCGACCCCGAGATGCGTTTCCGGCGGTCGGTGCCGCCAGCCACCCTGATCATCAAGCTGCTGCTGATCACGCTGAGTTGTTTCCACTACTACACAGCGGGTTTCGGCCTGTTGCGCGAAACCACCCACCGCGGCGTGCACCTGGCATTCGTGCTGGGACTGATCTTCCTGGTTTTCTCGGCCCGCAAACACGATGCCGGCCACCGTGTGCGGCACCGCCTGCTGTCGCCGGGCGGCATACCGCTGCCGGACTGGCTGCTGGGCCTGTGCTGCGTCGCCAGCGTGTTGTACATACCCTGGGTGTTCCACGACCTGGCGATGCGCGTGGGCAACCCGAACACGCTCGACGTCGTGATGGGCACGGCACTGTTCGTGACCCTGCTGGAGGCCACGCGGCGCAGCATGGGCTGGCCGCTGCCGCTGATCGCACTCGGGTTTTCGGCCTACGCGCTGTTCGGGCCGGCCTTTCCCGGGCTGCTGCAACACGCCGGCGCCAGCTGGAGCCAGCTCATCAACCACCAGTACCTGACCAGCCAGGGCATCTACGGCGTGGCGGTCGGCGTGGTGGCGACCTATGTGTTCCATTTCGTGTTGTTCGGCGTCATGGCGACCCGCATCGGGCTGGGCCAACTGTTCCTGGACATCGCCTCCAGCGTGGCCGGGCGCTACGCCGGTGGCCCGGCCAAGGTCAGCGTGTTCGGCTCGGCCATGTTCGGCATGCTCAGCGGCTCGTCGGTCGCCAATGCCGTCACGGTCGGCTCGTTGACCATTCCCGCGATGATCCGGGTCGGCTACCAGCGCCACTTCGCCGGTGCAGTCGAAGCGGCGGCCTCGACTGGCGGGCAGATCACGCCACCGGTGCTGGGCGCGGCGGCGTTCCTGATGATCGAATTCCTGAACCTGCCCTACCACACCATCATCGCGGCGGCGGTGGTGCCAGCGTTCATGCACTTCTTCGGCGTCTTCATGCAGGTGCATTTCGAGGCCAAACGTTACGGCCTGCGCGGCCTGACCGAAGAGGAAATGCCCAAGCTGCGCCAGAGCCTGCAGATGCGCTGGCCCACGCTGATACCGCTGCTGCTGCTGATCAGCATCCTGGTCAGTGGCCGCACGCCCTACCTGGCGGCGTTCGTGGGCATCAGTTCCTGCGCCATCGTGGGCCTGAGCACGACCGTGCGTGGCAACCGGCCGCGCAACTGGGTGTTGCTGGTGGCGCTGCACCTGCTGCTGATCGCGATCGCGTTCACCGGCATCGACCAGGCGCTGAAGCTCGCGCTGTTCGCGCTCGCCGTGATGGTGACGGCCTCGGCGCGGCACTTCGGCGGCATCGGCGGGCGCATCGACTATGCGGTGCTGGTCGAGGCGATGGAAACCGGTGCCAAGTACGCGCTGGCGGTGGGCGCCGCGGCCGCCACGGTGGGTATCGTGATCGGTGTCGTCACGTTGACCGGCGTCGGTTTCAAGATCAGCTTCATCATCACCGGCGCCGCGCAGGCCATCGCCGGCGCGGTGTCGACGGTCGTTCCCACCATGCTGGTGTCCACCCAGTCGCTCACGCTGTTGTCCGCATTGGTCATGACCGGCGTGGTGTGTATCCTGATGGGCTGCGGCGTTCCCACCACTGCAAACTACATCATCATGGTCACGGTGGCGGCGCCCACGCTGGTGCAACTGGGCGTGGAGCCGCTGGTGGCGCACTTCTTCGTTTTCTACTACGGTGTGCTGGCCGACATCACGCCACCGGTAGCCCTGGCGGCCTATGCCGCGGCCGGCATGGCCGGCAGCGACCCGTTCAAAACCGGCAACACCGCCTTTCGCCTCGGCCTTGCCAAGGTGCTGGTGCCGTTCGTGTTCGTGTTCTCACCGTCCCTGCTGCTGGTGGCCAAGGGCTTCACCTGGTACGACTTCGTCGTCACATTTTCAGGTTGCGTGCTCGGCATCACGATCCTGGCGGCGGCGCTGAGCAAGTATTTCCTGGTGGAGATGAAGCGCTGGGAACAGTACCTGTGTTTTGCAGCGGCGCTGCTGATGGTGGCGCCGAGCCTGATCGCCACACTGGTCGGGCTGGCCATGACGGTGCCAATGGTCATGCGGCACATAGCGGCGTGGCGCACCAGACCGATGGCCATGCCGGCATGACGCCCGCCCCGCGGACCAGTCGCCGCTGCGGTGCACGCTACCATCAGGCGTTATGACACGGCTGGTGCATTGGCGCAGGATCGGGACAACTGCTGCGGTTGCCATTGCAGGCCTGTGTTTTTCTGTCCAGGCACAGGCCCCG
>JANLQZ010000462.1:0-8037 GCA_031368125.1 Betaproteobacteria bacterium | reverse complement strand
CGCCCCCACCTGCGCCTCGTCGGAAACGTCGCAGACCATGCCGGACAAACCCGGCTGCGCCTGCAGCGTGCTGGCCAGTTCGCCCGCATCCACGTCGCAGATGAACACCCTGGCCCCAGCCTGCACGAACGCCACGGCAGTCGCCAGGCCGATGCCGCTGGCGGCGGCGG
Source organism: Betaproteobacteria bacterium (assembly GCA_031368125.1). GTDB lineage: Bacteria > Pseudomonadota > Gammaproteobacteria > Burkholderiales > Burkholderiaceae_C > CAISIP01. The sequence continues at coordinate 7,867 of JANLQZ010000462.1, read as the reverse complement.
TGACGAGCACGCGCCGGTTGGGGTGTGTCTGCGGTGGCCGGAGCGGCGACCCGGCCGTGGTGGAACTGGTGGACACTGGTTCTTCTCCTGTTTCACGCACTGTAGTGCGCACTACCGCAGGCCGTCGGCGCCGCCACGACCTTTTGATGACCGCAAGCGACCTGTGCCGAGGGTGATCCCCATCGCCACACCAACCATCCACAACCCAAACCCGCACCATGACTGACATGTCCACCAAGTTCACCGAACCAGCACGCGCCATCGACATCGTCCACCGCACCGACATACTCGTCGTCGGCTCCGGCCCCGGTGGCCTGACCGCGGCCCTGGCCGCGTCGCGTGCCGGCGCCGCCGTGACGCTGGTCGAGCGTTTCGGCTGTTTCGGCGGCAACCTCACGGTGGTCGGCGTCGAGGGTTTTGCCTGGTACCGCCACGAACAGACGGTCGAGGCGCACGGCATCGGATGGGAGTTCGAACAACGCGCCAAGGCCATGGGCGCCGCCACGCCGGAAAGCCAGTCGCTGTCGTACGAGATCGACTCCGAGGGCTTCAAGCTGGTGGCCGACCGGCTGGTCGAGGAGGCCGGCATCCACGCCATGCTGCACCGCCTGTTCGTGGCGCCGATCATGGACGGCGACACCATCACCGGCATCATCGTCGAGTCCAAGGCCGGCCGCGAGGCGATCCTGGCCAGACGCGTGATCGACGCCACCGGCGACGCCGATGTGGCGAACCGCGCGGGCGTCCCCACGGTCAAGACGCCGGTCGAGCAGATGCAGGCGGCGTCGGTGATGTTCCATCTGGCGGGGGTCGACAAGAAGGCCTTCCTGGCCGGCGTGCGCGCCGACCCGCAGACCTACAAGGACTGGTCCACCGGCGAATGGGAGATCGAGACCTCGGGCAAGGAGGACGCGCTGTTCTCGCCTTTCCTTGCGAAACCGTTCGCCCAGGCGATCCGCGACGGCGTGATCCCGAAGCACCTGAACACGATCGCCGGCACCTGGGGCGCGATGCACGACACCGGCGAACTGACCTACATGAACCTGGTGCACCTGGCCGGCTGCGACGGCACCGACCCCGACAGCCTGACCAAATTCGAGATCGAGGGCCGGCGCCAGGCGATGTTGGCGATCGAGGCTCTGCGCCGCTACACGCCCGGCTGCAGCGCGGCGCGGCTGCGCAATTTCGGCATGACCATTGGTATCCGCGACACGCGCAAGATCGACGCCGTCTACAACATGACCGAATCCGATGTGCGCAACCAGGCGCGCTTCGACGACTCGGTCGGCATCTACCCCGAGTTCATCGACGGTTACGGCGTGCTCATCATCCCGACCACCGGGCGCTACATGCACGTCCCCTACAGCTGCATGTTGCCCCGGCGCGTGAAGAACCTGCTGGTTACCGGGCGCGCCATCGGCGGCGACCGCATAGCGCACGCGGCCACGCGCAACATGGCCTGCTGCGCCGTCGCGGGGCAAGGCGCGGGTATTGCAGCGGCGATCTCGCTCAAGACCGACCGGGCGTTCGACCAGATCGATGTCGGCCTGGTGCAGGCGGAGTTGGCGCGCCAGGGGGTGCGGTACCGGTAGCGCCAGCACCCTTTGCCGCGGCGCGCCGCCGCCGCCGCGTCCACCAGCGCGACGTATTTCTGGACCACACCGGAGCCCTCGAGCGCCTTGACGCGTACCAGGCACGGTGAGGGCGACAGATGGACCCTGCGCGCCAGTTCCACATTCGACAAACCGCCATCGGCCTGCAACTGGGCGATGATTTTCAGATCGGTGACATCGAGATTTTTGTGCTTCATGGGCATTCCTTTGCAGCAGTTCGTGCCGCCAATTTGAATTCCAGAGGTCAATAAAGAGCAATATTTCCCGGTTGCGACGGTACGATCTGGGCATGCATGCCCCTGCCCTGACTTCCCAACCGCACGCCCTCGCGCCGGGCCGGGACACCGACGCCGTCACCGACACCGACTCCGAAGAAACCGGCGAATGGCGCGAGGCCTTCCTGTCGCTGCTCGCCAGCCAGGGGCCGGAGCGCGCGCGTTTCATGCTCGACGAGCTGGCGCGCCTGGCGCGCGCGCACGACGTCGGTTGGCAACCCGAGTTGTGCACGCCGTACACCAACAGCATTTCGGTCGAGCGCCAGCCGGCATTTCCAGGTGACCTGGCCATTGAAGAACGGCTGGCCGCGATCATGCGCTGGAACGCGCTCGTGATGGTGGTGCGCGCCAACCAGGCTTATGGCGAACTCGGTGGCCACATCGCCAGTTACGCCAGCGCCGCCGACCTGTTCGAGACCGGCTTCAACCACTTCTTCCGCGCCCGTGATTCGAACGGGCTGGGCGACCTGGTATTCTTCCAGCCGCACAGCGCACCGGGTGTGTACGCACGCGCCTTTCTGGAAGGCCGGCTGGACGAGCAAGACCTGCTGCACTACCGCCAGGAGCTCCGCGCACCGCGCGCCACCACCGGCCACGGCGCGCGCGGCCTGTCGAGTTACCCGCATCCGTACCTGATGCCCGACTTCTGGCAGTTCCCCACCGGCTCGATGGGTATCGGCCCGATCAGCTCCATCTTTCACGCACGTTTCATGCGTTACCTCACGCACCGCCAGCTGCTCGACTGCGCCGGCCGCAAGGTCTGGGGCGTTTTCGGCGACGGTGAAATGGACGAGCCCGAATCCATGAGCGCCCTCACGCTGGCGGCGCGCGAGGGCCTGGACAACCTGGTGTGGGTGGTCAACTGCAACCTGCAGCGGCTCGACGGCCCGGTGCGTGGCAACGGCCGCATCATCGACGAGCTGGAAAATCTGTTTGCCGGCGCCGGCTGGCGCGTGATCAAGCTGGTGTGGGGCAGTGACTGGGATGGCCTGTTTGCACGCGACACGGGCGGCGCCCTGGTGCGCGCCTTCGACAACACCGTGGACGGCCAGATGCAGACCTTCGCGGCGAAGGACGGCCGCTACAACCGCGACAACTTCTTCGGTCAGAACCCCGAGCTCGTGCGCCTGGCCCAGGGCATGACCGACGAGCAGATCGACCGCCTCAAGCGCGGCGGCCATGACCTGGTGAAGATCTACGCGGCCTATGCCGCAGCGGCGCAGCACACCGGCCAGCCCACGGTGGTGCTGGCGCACACCAAGAAGGGTTACGGCATGGGCAGCGCCGGCCAGGGGAAAATGACCACGCACAGCCAGAAAAAATTCGATGGGTCCGAGCTGATCGAATTCCGCAACCGCTTCGATCTGCCGTTGACCGACGAACAGGCTACCGCGCTGAGTTTCCTCAAGCCATCCGACGCCAGCGCCGAGATGCGTTACCTGCATGCACGGCGCCTGGCGCTGGGGGGTTACCTGCCGCGGCGCGAAACCCGGTGCGATGTGGTGGCGGTACCGGAACCGGCCATCTACGCCAGCTTCGCACTACAAGCCGACGGCAAGGAGATGAGCACCACCATGGCCTTCGTGCGCATGCTCGGCGGCCTGCTCAAGGACAAGACGCTGGGAGCGCGCATCGTTCCCATCGTGGCCGACGAGGCGCGCACCTTCGGCATGGCCAACCTGTTCAAGCAGGTGGGAATCTACTCCAGCGTGGGGCAGAAATACGCACCCGAGGACATCGGCTCGGTGCTGAGTTACCGCGAGGCGCTGGACGGCCAGATCCTCGAGGAAGGCATCTCGGAGGCCAGCGCCATCGCCAGCTGGACGGCAGCCGCCACCAGCTACAGCGTGCACGGGCTGGCGATGTTGCCGTTCTACATCTACTACTCGATGTTCGGCTTCCAGCGCGTGGGCGACCAGATCTGGGCCGCCGCCGACCAGCGTGCGCGCGGCTTCCTGCTCGGCGCCACGTCGGGGCGCACCACGCTGGGCGGCGAAGGGCTGCAGCACCAGGACGGCAGCAGCCACCTGATAGCAGCCACGATCCCCAACTGCAAGGCCTGGGACCCGGCCTTCGCCGGCGAACTCGCGCTCATCATCGACCACGGCATGCGCGAGATGCTGGTGCAGCAGCAGGATGTTTTTTACTACATCACGCTGATGAACGAGAACTACGCGCAGCCCAGCCTGCCCGCGGGTGTGGAGCAGGATCTGCTGCGCGGTGGCTACCAGTTCGGCCACTGGCCGGCCCAGGGTGTCGCGCTGCACAACGACGCAGCCGCGCCGCGCCGGCTGACCCTGCTCGGCTCGGGCGCGATACTGACCGAGGTCGTCAAGGCGGCGCAACAACTCGCGCTCCAGGGCGTGGCGGTGGACGTGTTCAGCATCACCAGCTGGAGCGAACTGGCCCGTGATGGCATCGCGTGCCGGTCAGCGCGCCAGGCCGACGGCCCGGTCCGCACGCCATTCATCACGCAGTTGCTTGCCAGCAGCGCCGGCCCCATCGTTGCCGCCACCGACTACGTGCGCGCGGTCCCGGAATCGATCCGCGCCTTCATCCCGCCGGGGCGCAGCTACCGCACGCTGGGCACCGACGGCTTTGGCCGCAGCGACACCCGGGCCGCCTTGCGCGCGTGGTTTGGGGTGGATGCAGCCAGCGTGGTGGAGGCCGCGGTCGCAGAAGGCGCCTGACCCAGCTCCCGGGCTTCTGGCCAAGCGAAGGAAGGGCAGTTGTCTTACGGGTTCGATTCGTTTGCATTCAAAACGCCCCCGAAGCTGATGTGAGCGCCCTCAGGTTCGCAGATTGTCGATGCGTGGTAAACGCCGCAATTCATAGTCAGTGCGGCGCCGAATCGGCGCGCGCCCGGTGGAACCCGCTATTGGTAGACGCCTCAAGGCGCTCGGCAAGCCATACCTTGATAACCGATTGGCGAGTGACACCCAGTCTATTTGCTTCGCGATCCAATGAGTCGACCATCCAGGCTGGAAAGTCGACGTTGACGCGTTTTGGCGCCAGCAACACGCGTTTTGCTTTGGACATATCCAAAGACCCGGTGATATCGATGCCGGCGTCAAAATGTTTTTCGAACGTCTTAGCTTTCATACAGTGCCACCTCCTCAACTCGTGACCGACGAACCGAAATCAGTCGAATATTTGGACCCCGATAAGTTATGACTGCCGACCAGTGTTTGCCGTCGATCAGCCCAATCACCAGATAGCGGGATTCATCATCTGTTGTTGCCGGAATCTCCAGCAGCCCAGCGTCTGTCCAAAGCATCTGGGCATCATTGAAGTCAATCCCATGTTTTGACAAGTTGGACTGGCTCTTTGCTTGATCGAATTCAAAAGCCACCATTGAGGCGAAATTATACCTTTATTGGGTGTTTTCGAGGTGTTCCCCCCTGAGTCATCGACGAACCGGAGGACCTCAACGAATGCTGAGCGACGGAGATCGCCACAGGTGTCTGCCATCGATCGTGGGCATTGCTGATGGCGCCTTGGCCGCACGCCCGAATTGGAGAGCCTGTGGTACCTGCCGACCCGCCGGCTGTCACAGCGTCAGGATGGTGCAGCCCGTCGTCTTGCGTGCTTCCAGGTCGATGTGGGCCTGCTGCACCTGCTCCAGCGGATAACGCTGGTCGATGCGGATCTGCACCTTGCCGCTGGTCACCACCTCGAACAGTTCGTCCGCCATGGCCTGTGTGCTTTCGCGCGTGGCAATGTGGGTGAACAGCGTCTGGCGTGTCACGTACAACGAACCCTTGGCGCCAAGGATGCCGGCCGCAAACGGCGGTGCATTGCCAGACGCATTGCCGAAACTCGCCATCAGGCCGAACGGCGACAGGCAGTTGAGCGACTTGTCCCAGGTGTCCTTGCCAACCGAGTCGTACACCACCTTCACGCCCTTGCCGCCCGTGATCTCCTTCACCCGCGCCTCGAAGTCCTCGGTGTTGTAGTTGATGGCATGGGCCGCGCCAAGTTCGCGCGCCAGCGCGCATTTGGCATCGCTGCCGGCAGTGCCGATCAACTGGTAACCGAGCGCCTTGGCCCATTGGCAGGCGATCAGGCCCACGCCGCCGGCGGCCGCGTGAAACAACATGAAGTCGCCGGCATGCAGGCCGCCCTGCGGCAAAGTCCTTTTCAGCAGGTACTGCGCGGTCAGGCCCTTGAGCATCATGGCCGCGCCGGTGTCGAAACTGATCGCGTCCGGCAGCTTGCACACGCACTTGGCCGGCATCACGCGCACCTCGCAATAACTGCCCGGCGGCTGGCTGGCGTAGGCTGCACGGTCGCCCGCCTTGAGGTGCGTCACGCCCGCGCCCACGGCCTCGACGATGCCGGAGGCTTCCATGCCCAGATGCAGCGGCATCGGCAACTGGTACAGGCCGCTGCGCTGGTACACATCGATGAAGTTCAGCCCCACGGCCTTGTGGCGAATGCGGATCTCGCCCGCTCCGGGCTCCCCCACCTGCACGTCCACGATCTGCAGGACTTCGGGCCCGCCGTTCTTTTCAATCCGTATTGCCTTGCTCATGAATGCTCCTGTTGGGTCAAAAAATCAATCAGCCGCGCCAGTCCGGCGCACGTTTGTCGATGAAGGCCTGCACGCCCTCGAGCGCCGCATGCTCCATCATGTTGCAGGCCATGGTCTGCGCCGCATCCGTGTAGGCCGCCGCGATGCCTTGTTCAAGCTGGCGGTAGAACAGCTGCTTGCCCATGGCCACGGCGACGCGCGGTTTGGCGAGGATACTCCGCACCAGCTGCTCCACCGCAGCATCCAGCGCCGCGGGTTCCGCAACTCGGTTCACCAGGCCCTGCCGCTTTGCCTGCTCTGCGCTGATGAAGTCGCCCGTCACCAGCATCTCGAACGCCGCCTTGCGCCCCAGGTTGCGCGACAGGGCCACACTCGGCGTGGAACAGAACAGGCCCAGGTTGACACCACTCACGGCGAAACGCGCCGCGCTGGAAGCCACCGCCAGGTCGCACATGGCCACCAGCTGGCAGCCGGCGGCGGTGGCGATGCCCTGCACCCGGGCAATGACCGGCACCGGCAGCCGTTGTAGCGCCAGCATCACATCGCTGCACTTGGCAAACAGTGTCTGGTAGTAGTCCAGCGAGGGGGCGGCGCGCATTTGCTTCAGGTCGTGCCCGGCGCAAAAGGCCTTGCCATTGGCGGCCAGCACCACCACACGCACGGCATCGTCGGTGGCAATTACATCGAGCTCGTGTCGCAAGGCCGCCAGCAGTTCTTCCGACAGGGAGTTGAACGCTTCGGGGCGGTTCAGGGTCAGGGTCTTGACGCCGCGGGCGTCGCGTTCGCTCAGCAAACAGGGGGGTGATGGTTCGCTCATGAGATTCCTCCGCTGGCTCAGGCGCCCAGCGCCTGGTCGATATCCCACAGTATGTCGTCGATATGCTCGATGCCGACCGACAAACGCACCATGTCGGGCAACACACCGGCGTCCAGTTGTTGTTGCGCGCCCAGCTGGCGGTGCGTGGTGGACGCCGGGTGGATTATCAGCGTGCGGGTGTCGCCGATGTTGGCCAGGTGGTGTTGCTACTGGGCATCACTGCGTGCGAAGTGGAGGTTACTCATGACCGTTCAAGGTGCGATACTTGGCCTCATGCGGTTGAATTTCCGATCCGTAGGTATTGTGAGTTTGACGCGCGCGGCGCGGTAACCACATGAAACGGGGCGATTTTTGCCCCGGACTTTCAGGAACAGAGCGTATGGCCAGTGTCACGATCAAGGCAGTCAAGAAAAACTTTGGTGCAACGCCCATTCTGCACGGCGTAGATATCGACATTGCGGACGGCTCTTTTACTGTTCTGGTGGGCCCTTCGGGCTGCGGCAAGTCAACCCTGCTGCGCATGATCGCCGGACTGGAGCACATCAGCGGTGGCGAGATCCGCATTGGTGACAGGCGCGTGAACGAACTGCCACCCAAAGAACGCGACATCGCGATGGTGTTCCAGAAT
>JANLQZ010000445.1:0-18988 GCA_031368125.1 Betaproteobacteria bacterium | reverse complement strand
GGTCTGGGTCTCGGACACATACAGCGTGCTTTCGTCCGGCGACAGGCCGATGCCGTTGGGGTGGTGCATCGGAAAGATCGCTTCGGTGATGGAAGTGCCGTCGATCGTCGCGTAATACACCGCGCCGCGGTCCTCCTGGCGGGCGCGCCTGGTCCCGGGATCGGTGAACCAGAAGCCGCCTTGCCGATCAAACACGATGTCGTTCGGCGCCGACAGGTTGCGTCCTTTGACCTCGCTGTAGAGTGTATGGAAATCGCCGGTCTTCAGATCCACGCGCTGGATGCTGCCACCGCGGTAGTCCTCGGCCTGGCCGGCCGGGCGCAAGGCGAACAAGGCATCACCCTGCCAGCGAAAGCCGCCGTTGTTGCATACGTAGCAGGCGCCATCGGGCCCAATCGCGGCACCGTTGGGGCCGCCGCCGAGGCTGGCCACCACGGTGCTCGCGCCCGATGGGGCCACACGCGTCAAGGTCCCACGGGCGATCTCGACCAGCAACACGTCGCCGTCCGGCAACGCGATCGGACCCTCCGGAAATCGCAGCCCGCCGGCGATCTCGACAACCGTGGCGGCAGGTTCATTGCCCACTCTGCCCGCCCTGTTCGCAGCCGGCGCCGGCGTTGGTCTGGCACGGCTTCATTGCATCAGTCCGGCAGCCTTGAACGTCCTCTCCCACATCTGGTTGTCGGTCACGATCTTGGTGGCGAAGGACTCTGCGGACATGATCGGACCAAGGTCGACGCCGATGGCTGCCAACTGGGAGCGGGTCGCCGGGTCGCGCAGCGCAACCAGCGCCGCCGCTTCCAGCTTTTGCACGATGTTGGCGGGGGTGCCCGCAGCGACGGCAAGCCCGAACCAGGCCGGGACGTCAAAGCCCGCATAGATCTCCCCGACGGCGGGAACATCCGGCAGCAGCTTGGCGCGTTCGCGCGAAGCGACGGCAACCAGGTTCAGCTTGCCTTCCTTGGCCAGGGCGAGGCCACCCGTCACCCCTTGCATCGTCGCCGCCAGCCGCCCACCCATGACATCACTCCAGTAGCCCTGCTGCGCACCGGTGTAGGGGACATGGATCATCTGGATGCCGGCGCGCTGGCACAGCAGTTCGCCCGCCAGATGGGTCAGGCTGTTGATGCCGGAAGAGCCGTAACTCAGTTCGCCCGGCTTGGCCTTGGCGGCCGCCACCAGATCCTGGATGGTCTTGATCCCCGAACTGCCGCTGGTGAAGATCCCGATTGGCACGCTGCCGATCAGCGACACCGGGGTGAAGTCCTTCACCGGTTCGTACGACAGGTCCTTGTTGAGCATCTTCATGAACCCAAGCGTCGACGACGTGCCGATGAACATCATGTAGCCGTCCTTCGGCCCCTTGGAGACAAGCGATGCGCCAATGGCTCCAGAGCCGCCTGGCCTGTGCTCGACAACCACCGGCTGGCCGAGGTGCGGCGCCATCTTCTCGCCCATGATGCGCGACACCATGTCCACCGTGCCGCCGGGGGCGGTCGGGTTGATGATGCGCACCTGGCGTTCCGGGAATTCGGCGGCATGCAGGTCCGCCAGCGCAACGGGGCCCAGGGCGCCGGCTGCAATCCATTTCAGCACTGTTCGGCGTACAGGCTTTTGTCTCTCGTTCATCGATCACCCCATCGGAAATAAGTGGGCCATGCCAGCGCAAGTCGCGCACGCAGAGCGTCAACGCGTCAGAATATCGAAGATTGGACAGGCCAGCGATCAGATTGCATGATGAGTGGCCATATGGGTGTGTAAGGCGAGCGCAACGCGGGGAAATCCCGGGACGGCTGTGAATTTGGCAATCGGAGAACAGGTCATGCCCATCGACGAAACTTGTTCGCATCTTCGCACCGTGTGGAGGGGCGGGACGGTGGTCGATGGATCCGGCGGCACGCCATACCGGGCCGACATCGAGGTCATTGGCCAGCGAATCACGGCCGTGGGTGCCGTGCCGACCGGGCAGGGCGTGGACATCGATGTCAGCGGAAAGATCATCACCCCGGGTTTCATCGACGTGCACACGCACTACGACGGACAGGTGACATGGGCCGAACGCCTGCTTCCTTCCTCGGCGCACGGCGTCACCACGGCCGTGATCGGCAACTGCGGAGTTGGATTTGCGCCATGCCGGCCAACGGACCGTGACACGCTGGTGCACCTGATGGAGGGTGTGGAAGACATTCCGGAGATTGTCTTCACCGAAGGTCTGCCATGGTGCTGGGAGAGCTTTCCGCAGTATCTGGAGTTCCTGAGCCAGCGCTGCTTCGACATGGACATCTGCGCCTACGTGCCGCATGCCGCGCTGCGCGTCTACGCGATGGGCGAGCGCGGAGCGCGGCGCGAACCGGCGACGGCCGCCGACCGCCAGGCCATGCGTGCGTTGGTTTGCGAGGCGATGCGGGCTGGCGCCGTCGGCTTTTCGACCTCGCGGACCATCAACCACCGCAGCAGCGATGGCTCGAACACGCCGATGTACCAAGCCTCGACCGAAGAGCTGGTGGAGCTGGCGATGGGGCTCAAGGATGCCAATGCCGGCCTGCTGCAAGTGGTGGCCGGCTTCACCGAGCCGCGCCAGGACTTCGAGGTGCTGCGGACCATGGTGCGCGCATCGGGTCGGCCCCTGTCCGTGTCGCTGGCGCAGAGCCATGAGAGGCCTGGCGACTGGCGCGAGGTCCTGCGCATGGTGGAGGCCAGCGCAGCGGAAGGCCTCGACATCTCGGCACAGGTGTGCGGCCGTTCGGTGGGCATGCTGCTGGGCCTGGACATGTCTCTGAACCCATTCGCGTTCCATCCCGCTTATCAGGCTCTGGCCCGCCTGCCGTTACCTGAACGCCTGGTTCAACTGCGCCGCGACGACGTGCGTGAGCGCATCCTGTCGCAGCAGCCCTCGGCGCAGGGGCCGGCCAACCAGCGGACATTGGCCCGCGTGCTGGATCTGGAGGGCATCTACGAGTTGCGTGATCCGCCGGACTACGAGCCCAGGGCCGAAGACAGTATTGCTGCGCGCGCGCGCCGAAGCGGGGTTGCACCGGCCCGCCTGGCCTACGAGCTGATGCTGCGCAATGAAGGCCGCTTTGTCTTCTTGCGGCCGCTGCACAACTACGCGGGGCGCGACCTCGAGGTATGTCGCGAAATGCTGGTGCATCCGCTCACCTTCCTGGGTCTGGGCGATGGTGGTGCGCATTGCGGCTATATCTGCGACGCGGGACTGCCGACCTTCATGCTGACGCACTGGACGCGCGACCGTCCCACGGGACGGCTTGCAATGGAAGCGGTGGTCAAGATACTCAGCGCGGACGGTGCGCGCCTGGTGGGACTGAAGGACCGCGGCCGCATTGCGCCAGGCCTCAAGGCCGATATCAACGTCATCGACTACGACCGGCTTCAGTTGGCTGTACCGCATGTGGCTTACGACCTGCCTGGCGGCGGGCGGCGCCTGCTGCAGGATGCACGTGGCTACGTGGCAACAATGGTGTCGGGCCAGATCACCCAGCGCGATGGTTTTCCCACGGGTGCGCTGCCAGGCGTGCTGGTGCGGGGCGCCGCATTCACGGCAGAATTGGCCCAATGACATTCCTCACACAGCCACCACTGTCCGTCTGGACAGGGCGGTGTTAGGCGATTCCCGACTAGCCGGGGCCACCTGCTTCCTCAAGATCGTTCTCCGAGGGTCGTTCGGGTCGATGACGTCGATGGCAACTTTAAGCCGTCGCGCTTGTTCGACCTTGTGACGGTAAAAAAATGGGCAAAAAAGTGAGGCGGGACATTAACTTAGGGCGTTTGATGCCGGGGTTAACATTGGCCTCTCCCGGACCGGTTTGGATGCGCGTCACCAGTGCCGGTGACCGTCGTGGGGGCCGACAGATATCGATAGATCTCGAAAGGTTGCTGGTGCGGAGGCGCCGACTGGCCTCGATAGATGCCGATAGACCCTGGAAGCAATTTCCGCAGGTCAAATGAATGTGACGGTAATCCTGACGGTAAAAACCTCGGTGGGAGCATGCGACCCTTTACAAATCAATAGCTTAGAAGGCTCGTTGACGATCGAGTGGGAATGACCCAAATTGTATTCAAAACTATTGACTATTTGTCGATTTTTGCGTATGTTATGGCGTGGCCTCCATTGAGTCTTACCTCGACGATCTGCTCAGGCATGGCCGCGCTTACTTCTCCCGGAATGATGTAACCGCTGCGCTGGCCCTAAAGCCGCACGCACTGGCTGCGGCGCTCACGCGAGCAATCAACAAGAATCGCTTGGCGAACCCCCGGCATGGCTTCTATCTCGTCCTTCGCCCCGAAGACCAGATCGCCGGCGCGCCAGACCCTGTGAAGTGGATCGACCCGTTGATGAAACATCAGGGGATCGACTACCGCATTTCGTTGCTGCGCGCGGCGGCATTCCACGGGTCGTCGCATCAGGCCAGCATGGTCTTCCAAATCGTCGTCCCGAGGCAGTTGCGTAACTTCGACCTGGGTCGTCACCGCCTCCAGTTCCTTTATCAGGGGCCCGAGGCATTCGCTCAACTCAACAAGCCCGATCTGGTCGGTCAGATGAAGAGCGATGCCGGCTTCGCAAAGGTGGCGGGTGTCGAGCTGACGCTGCTCGACTGCGTGCGGTACTTCCACAAGGCGGCCGGAATGAATGGCGTCGCGCAGATCGCCAGGGATATCGGCGCAAATGCCAATCCGCGCGCGCTGGCAAAGGCGGCTGCCGCGTACGAAAACTCGGCTGTACGTCGGCTCGGCCATTTGCTCGAACGGGCGGGCCACGATCGCCAAGCCCGTGCGCTGGAGCCATTCGTCAGGCAAGCCAAAACGACGCTGCCACTGGATCCCTCCGTGAAGCCAATCGTGGCCGCACTGGCGCAGGTTCACGAGAGAAACGCCAAGTGGAAGCTCATGATCAATGAAATGTTGGAGGTCGCAGAATGATTCCAACGGCATTCCTGCAGGCGTGGAGTGTCAAGGCGCCTTGGCCGGACTTGAGACAGGTCGAGCAGGACCTGATCATCAGTCGTGCGCTGTGCGACCTGTTTAATGCGCCGACGCTGAAGGACAAGATAGCGTTCCGGGGTGGAACGGCAATTCACAAACTCCTGTTCAAGCAGCCCCTGCGCTATTCCGAATATATCGACCTCGTGCAGGTGAATGCTGAGCCCATCGGTACGACGGTCGACGCGATCCGCGAAGAGTTGTCGTGGCTTGGAAGATGTCAGCGCGAGCAGGCAGGACACTCGATGCACATGGTGTTCAAGTTCACACCCGAGGTCGATTCCCAGGCAATGTTGAAGCTCAAAGTCGAGATCAACACCCGGGAACACACGAACCTGCTCGGCATCAAACGGTATCCCTTTGCGTTCGAAAATGATTGGTACAGCGGAACGACCGAAATCGCGTCTTTCGAGCCCGAGGAACTGTTCGGAACGAAGTTGCGCGCGCTGCTGCAGCGGCGCGCGAGCCGCGACCTGTTCGATTTGCATCAGGGATTGGAACAACTCACGCTGGCACCGGAAAAGATCATTGCATGCTTCGACTACTACCTGGCGCTGGAGGGCAAGCCGATCACGCGTGCGATCGCTGAGCAGCGCATGCTGGAGAAGCTCGCTCGGAGCCTCACAGAGGACATCGCGCCACTATTGCAGGCGGGTGTTCGTTTTGGCGGTGCGGATGCGATCCATGCATTCGAGCGGGTATGGATCGAACTGATCACCAGAATCGACGGAGAGAGGTGGAAACTCACGGAACCGGTGCTCGAAGAATTGCGCGCAAAGAGATTTCCGGGACTTCTGATGTCACGGGACCATTTGCGACGCAAGTGATCATATGGACGGCTTGAGTACTGATAGGCGTGCACCGGCCGAGGTGGTTTGCTCATCAACTTCCTGGTGTCTGTGCTTGCGGCGCAAGCGGCTCTGATTGGAGCGGCAGATCGTCGTCGAAATCGAATGGCAACTGCAAGGATGCTCTTCGCAGCGGAAACGGGAGCCACGGTGCAGCGATGAATCGACCTGCATGTCCAGCAAGGGGATGGACCACGGCGCCTTCAGTGCGCGTTGTCAAGCCGAAGGTCGCCCACCAGGGATGTAGCGACGGCTTCTTCAGCGATGGCCAAGCCAACGCGCTGCATCGCAGGGGCCAACGCGGCATCCCAAGACGCGACGACGCAGGCGTTGGTCAGATCGCGCCGCGTGTGCGGCGCGCTTGCCGCCGCGGCTTCGTAGTCCGGGGCGCCGAAACGCCACGGATCTGCTCCCCAGGTGCGTATCACGTGGTTGGCGATCTGCACGCCGGGCCAGTCGAAGTCGCCGTGATAGCGCAGACGGGCGCCGGCCCGGGCCAGTTGTCTCAGCAGTGTTCGCTGCGCTGCTGCCGGCATGCCGTCAGTGCAAACCAGCGCGGCACAACCGACGCCCAGGTGATCGGCGGCGATGGCGACCAGATTGGGGTTCTCGCACACGAACACCGTCCGGTCAGTCACGGCCCAGTTTGGCGGTGTGCGCAGCAGCCGGCGCAGCGAAAGGTAGGCGGGTTCGCCGAGTGTGCACACGGGTACCTCGTTGGACTGAACAGGCAGATTGAGCAACAGCGCCGGGCGAGCCAGTTCATTGACCAGCACGCCGGCCCGCGCCCAGATGTCACGGGTGTGTTCGTCCGGCGCGTCATCGGAGTCGTCGATGCTCGACTGAGCCTTTTCGATCTGGCGCCAGGTGGCCAGGACCAACGTTGCAATGGCTTGGCCGGTGTCCAGCGCATGCGCGTTGCCCAGCACTTCCGCCGCCAGTTGAGCGCGCGCCAAACCGCCTGCCGGCAGTCGACGCAGCACGGCTTGTGCAGCCTTGAGCAGGTGCTCCCCGGCCAAAGTGTCTTGTCGAGCCAGGCGCTTGAGCAATCCGAGCGCGGCCGATGCCTGCAAATAGCTCGCGAGCGCCGGGTGCGCGCAGGCCGCGACCACGGCTGACCAGCCGGCCTCGGCCTCGGCGCGAATCGATGCCAGGTGCACGATGGGCCCGTCGATGTGTTCCAGCGCTTCCCGCAGCGAGCCCACGATTCCGGCGTCGCTCAGCATGGCATCAATCAGAGCGACGTCGATCTGCATCGACTTGGTGATCCGCGGCGGGCGCCCCGTGAGCAAGGCCAGCGTTTCGCGTTCGGCAACGCTCAGCGAACCCAGGCGCAGCAGGCCCGGCGGCGCCCCCGGCACAGCACGCTCAAAATGGCGGCGCAGACGCTGGCGCAAGGCTGCCAGTTCGTTGCCGCCGAGCAACTTGTGCAGACGCGGATCCATGCGATTCATGCCTATGCAAACCGCCGGTCCGGATCGTCTTCGCGCCACTTGGCCCGGCCGTCCCAGGTCCAACGCGAGACGAACACTGCGTCGATGCCTTCGCGTCGCTGCAACTGGCAGATTGAAACGCCGGGCAATTCGGCATAGCACGCCCATTCGCGCTCGCTGGTGATCACGAAGTCGAGGTCGAACTCGCGGATCAGCCCCATGCAGTGGGCTCGCGCCGCATCGTCGATACCGGCGAAGGCTTCGTCGAGCAGCATCAGGCGCGGCGCGTGCGGGTTGCTTCCCTGGCTGTAAAAACTGGCGATGGCGGCGAAGAGCGGCACCGTCAGGCCCAAGGCGCGCTCGCCGCTGGAGGCTGGCCCCGAGAGCTTGCGCCATTGGCCGTCCTGCAGCCGCTCGACGCGGAAGCGGTGCCAGCGGCGGTAGTCCAGTGCCCGCGTCAACTGGTCGACCATGCTGCCGCCATCGCCGCCGAGTCTTTCCGCATCCGGTTGCACATGGGCGCGCTCGCGCTCGGCGCTGATGCGCTGTTGCAGCATCATGCCGACGACACGCCGGTCTTCGGCCGACCAGAGGTCCGCGCTGGTGTTGAGCAGGTGCCGGCGCGCCGCTTCGAGCCCGACCGGCGCGCCTTCTCCTTCACCGAGCGGCTGCCACTGCAGGCGGTAGCGCACGCCGGTGGATGTCGGGCGCTTGTGCAGTTCCCGGTTGATGGCCTGCACCTGCGTTTCGGCGGCGCGCAGCAGGCGCTGGACTTCGGCGGCGATCTCGGCCTGCAAGTAGTTCTCGAGCACCTCGCTTTCTTTCGCGGTGAGCAGTTCACTGCGCTGGTGGATGTCGTCGGCCAGCCGCAGCGCGAGCTGGTCGGGGCGCTCCGGGCGATTGTGAAAAATGATGTGCACGACGAAACCCCAGTCGCTGGGCTCGGCTGGCGCCTGGTGGCCGAGCGCGCTCAAGGCGCGCTGCAGTTCCTGCAGGTCTTCGGTGATCTGCCGCTGCACGCGGGTCCAGCTGGGCTCGTCGTCCCGGATGTGGGCGAGCGCCTGTTCGATGCGACGCGCAAGCGTCAAGGCGGGGTCGATGGTCCAGGCAGTGCGCAGGTCGGGCAGTTCGATCTCGGGCAGCGCTGACGACAGCAGGCTGCTGTCGGCAAAGTGCTGCAAGCGTGCGACGGCGCTGGCGCGTGCCTCGGTGCGCTGAGCCAGCATGTCGTCGGCGCTTTCGCTCTTCGCGCCGGCGCGTGCCCGTGCTTCGCCGGCAAGGCGTCGCGCTTCGATGGCCGAACGGTGGGCTGCATCGGCTGCATCGACGGCCTGGCGCGCTTCGGCCAGTTGCCGGCGCAGGCCATCGACCTGGGCGCCGACGGTCTCGCGCAGCACCTCAAAACGCGCCTGCGCTTCTTCGGCTTCGATGTGGCTG
The DNA here is from genome assembly GCA_031368125.1 of Betaproteobacteria bacterium. Lineage (GTDB taxonomy): Bacteria > Pseudomonadota > Gammaproteobacteria > Burkholderiales > Burkholderiaceae_C > CAISIP01. The sequence continues at coordinate 10,272 of JANLQZ010000445.1, read as the reverse complement.
GCAGCGAGCCTTTGTTCACGTTCACGCAGTTGCGCCAGCGCCTCGGCTTCGCGCGCCCGCTGCAGCAGCAGCTCGGGGCGCGCACGCCTCCATTCCTGCGCTGCCTGCACCAGCCTGTATTGCGCGTCGTTGACGGCTTGCAGTGCCGCTTCGATGGCGGCCAATGCGTCGGCGGCCAGCGGCAGGCGCAGGTCAGCGGCGTCGCGCTGCAAGCGGTCATGCGCGGCATGCCGAGTTTGCTCGGCATCGCGGCACTGGGTCTCGGCCTGGTCCAGCCGCGAGCGGGCGGTCTGGAATTCGCGAGCGAAGGTGGCGGTGTTCATCAGCGCCTGGCGCAGCGGCTGGTCGGAAGGGGCACTGCGCCATTCGTGCTCGGCCTCGCGCCGGTCAGCTTCGAGCTGCGCGAGTTGAAGTGCCACGGCCGCGGCTTCGTCGGCCAGGCTTTCGAGGCGCTGCACGATGACTTCCAGGCGCTGCCGGCGCGCCGAGGCCCGGGCCGCATGGCCGATGTAGACCGCATGCGGTTTGCTCCAGGCGCCGGCCAGCGTGCCGAGGCGAAAGCGCCCGTCGGGCGCGATCCAGGCTTCGGCGGCGTCGTTCTCTGCGCCGCAGGCCACGCCGGCGAGCAGGTGTTCGACAGTGGTGGCCTGCGTCGTCGCATCGGTGGGTACGTCGGCCCGCAGCCAGCCGGCCAGCGACGCCCCGGGGGCAGGCGGGCGACGGCTCCATTGGGTGTCGAGCCAGGGTTGGTTGCCGTCTTCGGCGGCGGCAAGCAACATGCCGTCGGGCGTGACCCAGGCGTCGAGCAGGCCCGAGGCTTCCAGCGCTGCTTCAAGACCCGCACGCTGCGTGCTGTCGACGTGGTCGTGGAAATCGACGAGCTGCCACAGCGGCGCGCCGGCTAGCTGGCCACGGCTGTCGGCCGTGCGCGTGTGTGGCAGCGGTGGCACGGCATCGCGGCCGGCGCCTATGTGCTCGCGCTCGGATTCGAGTTCTTCGCACTCGCGTCGCAGCGTGTCGCGCTGCGTGCCGAGTTCGACCTGGCGTGACGCGTGCCGCACGCTGGCTTGCTGCTGTGCCGATTGCAAGGCCAGCCGGGCGGGGTTGTCGCTGGCGGGCTCGACAAGCAGTACCCAATCGTTCAAGGCTTCGAACGGGCCGTCGTTGTCCAGGCGAAGCTGCACCAGGCCGGCGCGGTGGCTTGCCCAGGCTTCGACCAGCGCCTGCCCGGCTTCTTCGACCGCGGTATCCGCCGCGCCGCGGCGTTCTGCCGCCTGTTCCAGGTCCCCCTGGCGTTCGCGCTGCGCCTCCTGCCGTTGTGCCAGCGCCAGACCGGCCTGGTGCAGATCGCCGTGGCGGCGCTGCAGCAGCGCCAGTTGATCGCGCCGCGCCGCCACCGCGCTGCGCAGCGCTGCCGGCGCCGCGTCGAACTCGCGCTCCGAGAGGTCTGCCAGCGCGGGCAGTGACAACGCGGTCAGCGGGTTGTTGCCGAACGCTGCCGCCACGCCGGCGCCGTCGGCGCGCTCTGCGCCTTCGCGGCGTACGGCCAGCAGCGTCTGCTCGGCCTGCGTCGCGCGCTGCGCGGCTTGTCGCCCGGCCTGCTGTTCGCGCTCACAGCGGCCGCGGGCCTGGTTGCCGTCGGCTTGCTCGGTCTTCACGGCCGCGTGGCGCTTGAGGGCTTCCTTCTCCGCGCCTTCGAGCCGGTTCGCATCCTGGTTGATCGGGTCGGACTGCAGCGTCTCCTGGCGGGTGCGTTGGGCAGCCAGCGTGCGCTCGGCCTGCTCCTGAGTGTGCTGCGCCTGCACCTCGGCGGCCAATGCGGTTTGCAGGTCGGCTTGCGCCTGATTGCGTTCCTGGCTCGCGTTGTCGAAGTCGGTCTGTGCATGGCGCAGTTCGCGTGCCTGGCGACGCGTCAGCATGCCGGCATAGACGCGGTAGCGCTGGTCGAAGCGCTCTACCGCCCTGGCCAGGCCCTTGAGTTCGGCGAGCTGGCGGCGGTCTTCCTCCAACTGGTTCAGTGCTTCCGCCACATCGGTGAGCAGTTCCTGCGGCATCGGCGGCAGCGCCTCGGTCAGCGCATGCGAGAGGCCGGCCTCATCGGGCTTCTTCGACAACTGCGGCTGGCGCAACTGGATCAAGGTGTCCATCAGCGCGTCGTAGCGCCGGGTACCGAGATGGAACAGGCGTTCGTCCACCGCGCGGCGGTAGCCGGCGGCCGACTCGAACACCTGGCCGCGGCCCTCGACAGCTTCGCGCAGGCGTTCGCGTGTCAGCACAACGCGCTGGTCGTTCGTTAGCCAGAGGTCGCGGCCGATGCGCGGTCCGGCTGTTCCATCGCCGCCGTCGGCTTGCTCCAGCAAGAAGAACCAGCTTTCAACCTGCGCGCGCGCGGCCACCGCCGACAGGCCCGCGCCCAGCGTGAGGAAGCGCGGGGTGCCGTCTTCCGCCACGCGGCCGAACTCGATCCAGGCGTAGCCGACGCGCCGCTGGTAGCTGTTCATCAACAGATTCCAGGCCATCTTCTTGCCGCTGTCGCCGTCGGGTTCGAGGCGCGATGAACGCAGTTGCGCATCGAACAGGAATGGCAGCGTCAGCGACAGTACTTTCGATTTGCCGGTGCCGTTGTTGCCGCGCAGCAGCAGGTGGCCGTCGCGGAACCAGAACTCCTCGCTGTCGAATTGGAATAGTTCGACCAGACCGAGCCGCAGCGGCTGCCAGCGTTGGCGCCGGGGTTCGGGCAGGGCGGGGCGGCGGGGGGAATCCTGGCCATCCACAGGGGTGTCGAAGATGTCGTCGTGCATGAGTCGGAACAGCGGGCTCAGAACAACGAGCCACTGGGTTGGTGGCCGCGTGGCTTGGCGGCTGACGCGTTGGCATCGCCGAGTGCAAATCGCGCAATTGCGGGCAGCGGTCGGATCCGGTCCGCGTCGCGCATGATGAGCTGGAGTTTACGCAGCCGCTCGAGCGCGGTCTGCGCCAGTTCCCGTTCCGCCCCGGGCTCGCGCGCCGACTTGCGCCAGAAGCGGCCGTAACGTTCGGTCGCGCCGCGCACGAAGGCGGCAATCGCATTGTCGGTGCTCGCTGCGCCGGCACCGTCCTGGCGGGCGCGGGCAGCCAGGTGTTCGGCGACCAGCAGCGTCACATGCGCCTCGGTGCCTTCGGCGGGCATCGCGACATCGGTCAGCGTGCCGGCTTCGTCGGTCAGCGCCAGACCTTCGGCGCGCTGCTCCGCGACCAGGCCGGTGGCGTCGCACAGGCGGGCGGCCATCACGCCGCGCTGGTTGGTGAAATAGGCCTGCATCTCGGCGTCGAGGGCGTCGGCGTAGACCACGGGGTCGTCGAGCAGGCGACGTGCCAGCGCATGGCGAAGTGCCGTGCGGCGGCCTTCGTCGCTGTCGGCCACGTGTTCCGTGACGAGCGCACGTTGGCGTTCGTCGAGTGTCACCGGGGCATCGTCGGCGGCCCAGGTGGAAGGCCCGCGCACTGCGGCGAGCATGCCAGCCAGCATCCGGCGCCGGATGTCGTAGAGCGCGTCGCCTCTTGCGTCGCCGGTGTTGTCGCGCACGAAGCTGTCTTCGTCGCCGGCCACGCGCTGCAGCACGCCGAGTTCCAGCAGGCTGCGACAGACCGTCACCAGGTCGCGCCGCTCGGCCGCGGTGCGCAGCGTGAAACTGAACTGGCGGGCCGCCAGCGTAGGTTCGGCGGCCATCTCCATCACGCGCTCGCCGAGCAGGTGCAGAGTGATTTGCGGGTCGGCACGTTCCAGCACGGCGCAGGCCAGGCAGAGCAGAACGCAGCGGCGGCGATCGAAGTCTTTCAGGCCACGGGTGGAGTCCAGCAGGTCGGCAGGGCGTTTGTAGAGCCGGGCCCCCTCGCGCTCGACCTGCAGCACCCAACCCGCCTCGCGCGAGAACCAGTCGCGCAGCTTTTCGGCCTGGCGGCGCACGGCGGGGAAGTCTTCATGCGTCGGGGCCATCAACGGCCGCATCAACAGAGCGCGCAATCCGATGCGGAACTCGTCGCGCTGCTGGCGCGCCTGCAGTTCGCCGATGCGCTGGCTGCCGGGGGCTTGGCGTGTCGCCATCACTCGAGTTCCATCGTCGGGGTGATCGTCAGACGATGGTCCCGGCCCGAGAACACACCGGTCGGCGTGTCGATGCGCGCCCAGCTGCTGCCGTCCAAGGGCTCGAGCCGGATCTGCAGCAACCCATCGCCGGTCCGGCGCTCGACGGCGGTCGCCGGACCTGATTGTTCGGCCAGAGCCTCGCCCAGCAAATTCAGGAACAGGCCGAATGCGTGCGTGTCGAGTTCTCCCAGTTCCGAGAGCAGCGTCGCGCGGCCGGTAGCCAGGCGTCGGCGCGCCGCGTCCACCTGCCTCGACTCCTCGGCCAGTTGGCCGGCCATGCGCTCGCGTTCTTCGCTGCGGTCGCGCACCCTGGCCAGCGGCCCGCGTGGCGCGGCCTCGCCATACTCGCGCAGGCGGGGGTTGATCTGCAGTGGCGGCGCATCGGCCCAGCGGGTGCTCGCCGGCAGGCTCTCGTCGGCCTGCGGATTGAGCGAAAAGTGCCGCGCCGGATTGAGCGCGAACGCCGCGCGCGCCAGCCGGTGCGCATCGGCCTCGTCGGCGCATGCGGCGAACCAACCAGCGAGCATGCGGAAGTCGGCCGAACGGTCGCTGCGGCCGCTGCGCCGTTCGTTGATCGCCGCGATCGCGCCGAGCAGTTGCGGGATCGCCGCCCGCACCCGGGCGCGCAGCAGTTCGGCCTGCGGCGGTTCCTGGCCGGTTTGCAGGAACCAGCCGCGCAGGCCTCTCCAGCGTTCGCGCCAGGCCTGCCAGCGGCGGAATTTTTCGTCGGCCAGGTCTTGCTCGCCACCCGGTGCGGCATCGCGTGCTTCGCGTTCCGCGACACGCAGCAGCACCGAGTCGATGCGCGGCGTCAGTGCCTGCACCAAGCGGGCGATCGCATCCGAGCGTCGTACCAGATCGCCCATGAACCGCTCCAGGTAGTCGATCAGCCGGCGCTTGTAGCCGACTACCGAACCGGCTTCGGCCTGCTGCAATTCGATACTGCGCGCGACGCCGGCCATGAAGGCCTGCGCGTTGTCGGCCAGGCTCTCGAAGACGCGCACCAGGTCGCGCAGGATCTCGTGGACCTTCGCGGTGTCGGGTCCGTCGCCGGCGGTGTCGACATCGATGAGGCTCTGCAGCGCCAGCAGACGGCTGGCAATGTCTTCCAGCGCGACGGTCTGCAGCTCGGCGCGGTGCAGCAGCGTCTGGAAGAACGTGGCCAACGCGGCTTCGACGGCCTCGCCGCCGAGCGACAGCCGATACAAGAACTTGGCGCGATAGAAGTCACTGAGCGTAGCGACGCGCGCCGTGTCCGGCTGCGACTGCAGATTGCCCCAGTCTGCCAGCTGGGTGAGCGCCGCATTGACCTCTTCGATGCGTGGTGGCGCTTCGCGCCACTGCGCCTCGGTCAGTACCTCGTCCGGCCGCAGCTGCAGGCGGTACTGCCGCTTGGCGGCGGCGAACACGTCCATGATGCAGCGGTAGAAGACGGCCTTCTCGGCGCTGACATGCCGGAACAGCTCAGCCGCGTCGCTTGCGGTGGACTTAGGCATCCTGCCTCCTGACCACGCCGCCGGTTGCGAGAATCACCCGCTTGGCGCTGCGACCCTTTCCGGTCGAAGCGATCAAGGCGTTGACTGTCATCGTTGGCAAGACCAGCCGGACCGTGTCGCGGCCCAAGCCGGGGCAAGCGCCTTCGATCCTGGAGCTGGAAAAGCGCTGTGCACGCCGAAGAACTTGTTGACCAACGACTTCAGGCGCCCAGGCACCACGACCACGCCTTCCAGGCGGTTGGACGATTCGATGGATTCGACGACGGCAACCTATCACAGGTCGCCCGAGGCTTGCGCAGACTGTGCGGCGTGGATTTGTTGCTTGCCTTGGTACTCGCCCAACGCGCGCAGCGTCGCCATCTGCAGGCCGTCGTAGCGCAGAGCAATAAGGAAGCTGGGCGTCAGCGACTGCATGCGCTAGGGTTGGAAGCAGAAACGGGTAATGATATCCAAAACGGGGTATCAGAACTGAAATTGCCCCGATTCAAGGAGGCGGCTACCCCCAGGCCGACCACGATCTTTAGGTCGTGTCCCAACGTCCAAGCCAGTGCTGGTGCGGCGTGGGACACGGGCGCACGAGCATTTGGCGTCAAATGCCGCGCGTTATACGATTGGGGCGATGATCCGACCGTAAATGCACCCTGTCCAATCAGAATCAGCCGATGCCATGAAGCACCCGAAGAATTCCGCCAAGTCGCCCCCGGAACCCAAGTTGTCCCGAACCCACGCCCCACCAGGGCTGGCGCCGATCGAGTGGCAACGTGCCCTGCGCCGCCAATTCGGGCGCGAGCAGGAGTTCGGGCTGGAGAACATCGGCTCGGAGGCGTTCTTCTCCGAGTTCCGCGTCAACAATCCGGAGTCGAAATCCACCTACTACGTGGCCATTCGTGGGTCGCAGCCAGGCGACAACTTCTGCGCCTGCCCTGACTTCGCGACCAACGAACTGGGGACCTGCAAGCACGTCGAATTCACGCTCGCGAAACTGACAAGAAAGCGCGGCGCCAAGTCGGCATTCGCGCGTGGTTACCAACCCGCGTTTTCCGAGCTGTATCTGCGCAACGACGGTACACGTACCGTCCATTTCCGCGCCGGCACGGATTGCCCCGCCGCGCTAGCGCGCTCGGCGGCCGCGTTGTTCGATGCTGCACAGGGCTGGCGCCTGCCAGAAGACCGCTTTGACAAAATCGGGCGCTTTGTCGCCCTTGCGGCGCGCACGGGCCATGAACTGCGAGCCTATGACGACGCGCTCGACTTCGTCGCCGGCAGGAGCGATGCAACGCGGCGCGCAGCGGCGCTGGCAGATCTGTTCCCGGCTGGCGTTGCGGACTTCCGCTGGAGGAAATTGCTCAAGGCGCCTCTGTATCCCTACCAGGCCGAAGGCGCACTGTTTGCCGTGCGCGCCGGGCGCTCGATGATCGGTGACGAGATGGGCCTGGGCAAGACCATCCAGGCGATCGCCGCGGCGGAAATCCTGGCGCGGCATTTCGGCACAACCAAGGTGCTCGTCGTCTGCCCGACGTCTTTGAAATACCAGTGGCAAAGCGAAATGCTTCGCTTCTCCGGTCGCCCGTCCAGGGTGATCGCCGGTGGTCGCGCCCAGCGGCAAAAGGAATATGCCGAGGACGATTTTTGCAAGATCACCAACTACGAGAAGCTCAAGTCCGACCTTGACCTGATCTCCGCCTGGGCGCCGGATCTCGTGATCGTGGACGAAGCGCAGCGGGTCAAGAACTGGAACACCATTGCGGCCAAGGCGCTCAAGCGCATCGACAGCACGTATGCGGTCGTGCTGACTGGAACGCCGCTGGAAAACAAGCTGGAAGAACTCATCTCCATCGTCCAGTTCGTCGACCAGCACCGCCTCGGGCCGACTTGGAAGCTGCTGCACGAGCATCAGGTCAAGGACGAGGGCGGCCGCGTGACGGGTTACACCGGGCTCGACAGGATCGGCCAGACCCTGGCGCCGGTCATGATCCGGCGACGCAAGTCCGAGGTGCTGCTGCAGTTGCCAAGCCGCACCGACCAGAACCTCTTCGTGCCGATGACCGAGATGCAGATGCTGTACCACGCGGAAAACGCGGAGATCGTGGCGAAGATCGTGCTGCGCTGGCGCAAGATGAAGTTTCTCTCCGATCAGGACCAGCGCCGCCTCACCTGCGCCCTGCAGAACATGCGCATGTCGTGCAACAGCACCTACCTGCTCGACCAGGAGACCGACCACGGTGTCAAGGCGGATGAACTGGCGGAGTTGTTCGAGGGGTTGTTCGTTCAGCCAGACGCGAAAGCGGTGGTTTTCAGCCAGTGGACGCGCACGCACGCCATCGTCATCCGCAGGCTCGAGGCGCGCGGCATCGGTTATGTCAGCTTTCACGGTGGCGTGCCGTCGGAGCAGCGCCCGGCACTGATCGAGCGTTTTCGCGACGACCCGGGTTGCCGCGTGTTCCTGTCGACCGACGCCGGCAGCACCGGACTCAACCTGCAACACGCCTCGACGCTGGTCAACATGGATCTGCCATGGAATCCGGCGGTGCTTGAACAGCGTATCGCGCGTGTGCACCGCATGGGGCAGAAACACCCGGTGCAGATCATCAACTACGTATCCAAGGGAACCATCGAGGAGGGCATGCTGTCGGTGCATGCGTTCAAGCGGTCCTTGTCCGCCGGGGTTCTGGACGGCGGCAGCGGCGAGGTATCGCTTGGCGGCTCACGTCTGAGCCGCTTCATGAAGGACGTGGAAAACGTCACCGGCCGCATGGGTGACGGCGAGGCCATGGCTCCGGCGGAAGAAGCCGCCCAGGTCGCCGAGCTGGCACTCGCAGCACCGGCCGGCGCGACCACCTCGGACGCGAACGCGAACGCGGACACCGATGGGGCTGCGACCGTACCGCGTGCAGATGGAGCCGTCCAGGCGACGGCGACGGCGACGGCGGTGGCGCCCGCCGAGCCATGGTCCGGCTTGTTGCGCTTCGGTGCGGAGCTGGCAGCGGCGCTGAGCACACAAGACGATGGCGCTGCCACGACCCACCCCTGGGTCGAACGTGACCCCGCCACGGGAGCCCGCAGCCTTAAGGTGCCGCTGCCTGCGCCGGAGACTGGCAAGCGGATTGCAGATGCACTTGCGCTGCTCGCGGACGCCTTACTGGGCGCTGGCAACATGAACCGATAGCGCGGACCATGGCCGGGTCAATTTTGAGACCGACGTGCTGGCTGCTTTCGAGAGGTTCGCGCAGGCTTACTGTTACCTGATGGAAGTCTTATGGCAAACGCACTGAGGCAAGCTGACTGGCAAAAGCTGTTCCATTTCGGGCAAGGCCATGTTCAAAGAGTGACACCTTCGAGTTCATCCAAAACGCTGCGCAGGGGCTGCACCATGCCGGCGCCATCGACTCGCCAAAGTAGTTCAATGGCCTACAATGGGCGCGATGAATTTTGAATGGGACGAAGCCAAAAGTAGCCAGTGCTTCGAGCATCGGGGCTTTGACTTTGCGTATGTGGCCCACGCTTTTCTGGATCCGGGCAGGGTGATTCGCGCCGATCGGCGGCACGAATATAGCGAGGAGCGCTTGCAGATGTTGGGCCAGGTGCAGGGGCGGTTATTCCATGTGGTGTTTACGATGCGTGGCACTGCCATCCGCATCATTTCGGCCCGCAAGGCCAATCTACGCGAGGTGAATGGCTATGACAACGGTGCGTTTCAAACTTGACACAGCGGTCCTACAGATGCCTGCTGGGCGAGTGAATGTGCGCAAACTTGAGGGCACGTCTGAAGCGGACCTCAAGGCGCAACAGAAGATCGATGATGCCGGCGCCGCCCATGACGCGGCGCTGTTCGCGCAACGCGTCCGAAAGCGCCTCGGGCTGACGCAACAGGAGTTTTCGCGCCGCATTGGCGTGTCGCTGGACACGATACGCAACTGGGAGCAGGGCAAACGCAGCCCGACCGGAGCGGCAAGGGCCTTGCTCAGGGTGCTGGACAAGGCACCAGAAGCTTCCCTAATGGCGTTGGTGTGAGACTGCCGGCGTGGCGATGCACTGACGGTAAAAAATTTCCTCAAAAAGTGAGGCGGGACAATCACTTAGGGCGTTTGATGCCGGGGCTGCGTAAATATTCGGTGAACCCGTTGCTGCCGTAGCGCAGAAATTACTGGACACAAGAAACTTTCTCCGTTACGGTTCGCCCCATGAGTGCGCAGAGACCTGCTGGAGTTGGCCAACTCCTACCCGGATTTGTCTTCCTGGGCATTTGCCGGGGTGGACGCCATCGGCGCGCTGTACCACCTCAACGGGCTGCGCCTGCAGGCCCCGCAAGGCAGCCTGGAGCGCGCCACCCACCACATGCGGCTGGAGCAGGCCGTGCAGGGCATGGCACAGCGGCGCACCCTGGCGTTGGCCGACCCATTGCTGGCACCCCCAGCGGCCAAGGTGCTCCACAGCATGGCGGCGCACTGGGGCGGGTTGACGGTGTTCGTGGAGCACCCCTGCCCCATGGACAACAACACGGCCGAATCGGACATGCGTGGGCCGGTGGTGGGGCGCAAGAACTTCTACGGCTCCGCCAGCCGATGGTCTGGCGAGTTGGCCGCCACGATGTACAGCTTGATGATGACGCTCAGGCTGTGGAAGATCAACGCGCGCACCTGGCTGGGGGCC
>JANLQZ010000436.1:0-3839 GCA_031368125.1 Betaproteobacteria bacterium | reverse complement strand
CTTGAGGATGCTGACCCAGCCGCCGTTGGACACGTCGAACAGCAGCGGCCGCACCTTGCCCATCTTGCCCAGCGCGTACCATTTTTCGTCCTCGACCAGCACGTCGGGCTGGAACATCTCGGGATGGGTGTAGGGGGAGTTGGGAATGTTGACCATGGAATTGCGCCTCTCGTTCATGCCGGCCGGTGACACGGCAGCGTTGCCTTGCATGCAGCGGATTTTACTTGTAAGATCGTTGACATGCCAGATCGTAATTAATTTCTACTCGTCAGTATACAAGGGTTTACCCGTAGATTCATGCCGGTCATCACCAACATCGAAGACCTGCGGGTGCTGGCCCGCAAGCGCGTTCCGCGCATGTTCTACGAATACCTCGATGCGGGTTCGTGGACCGAGAGCACCTACCGGGCCAATACGTCCGACTTCCAGTCCATCCTGCTGCGCCAGCGCGTCGCAGTCAACTTGGAAAACCGCTCGCTGCGCACCCACATGGTGGGGCAGCAGGTGGCGATGCCGGTGGCGCTGGCGCCCACCGGCCTGACCGGCATGCAACACGCCGACGGCGAGATGCTGGCGGCGCGCGCGGCCAGGAGTTTCGGCATACCGTTCACGCTCTCGGCCATGAGCATCTGCTCGATCGAGGACGTGGCACAGGCCACCGCGGGCCACCCGTTCTGGTTTCAGCTTTACGTCATGAAAGACCGCGACTTCATCGAGCGCCTGATCGAGCGCGCGCGGGCGGCGCACTGCTCGGCGCTCGTCATCACGCTGGACGCGCAGGTCGTCGGGCAGCGCCACAAGGACATCCGCAACGGACTGAGCGCGCCACCCAAACTGACGCTGGCCAACATCGCCAACATGCTGACCAAGCCGCGCTGGGCGCTGGGCATGCTGCGCACGCGACGCCGCAGTTTCGGCAACATAGTCGGCCATGCGAAGGGTGTGGACAACATCGAGGGCATGTCGGAGTGGGCGGCGCGCCAGTACAACGCCGACCTGAACTGGGGCGACGTGGAATGGATCAAGAAACGCTGGGGCGGCAAGCTGATCCTGAAAGGCATCCAGCACGAAGACGACGCGCGGCGCGCGGTCGACAGCGGCGCCGACGCGCTGGTCGTGTCCAACCACGGCGGGCGCCAGCTCGACGGTGCGCAGTCGTCGATCCGTGCGTTGCCGCGCATCGTCGAGGCGGTGGGCCGGCAGATCGAGGTGCACATGGACGGCGGCATCCGCAGCGGCCAGGACGTGCTCAAGGCGCGTGCGCTTGGCGCCCGGGGCACCTACATCGGGCGCGCGTTCCTCTATGGCCTGGGTGCGATGGGCGAAGTCGGTGTCACGCGGGCGCTCGAGATCATCCACAAGGAACTCGACCTGACGATGGCGTTCTGCGGCCATACCGACATCGACTCGGTGGACCAGCGCATCCTGCTGCCCGGCACGTACTGAGAGCGCCGCCGCACCGGGCGTGGCCGGCCGCGCGGGCCGCCGGCATCACTGCGCTGCGGCCACCGATGTGGAATCGGTTGTAATGCCACACTGGCGATCCAGCACCCGCTGCGGCCTGACCCACGATGGACTACGTTGAACTTCCACTGTCGAGAATAGAAGCCGGCAAGCCCTTGCCGGTGAACGTCTGGGATCGCAAGGGGCAGTTGCTGATCCCCAAGGGGCAGCCGCTGGTGTCCGAGGCCCACAAGGATTTTCTGGCCGCCCACCACGCCTGTGTCACCGAAGCCGACTTCAAGGCCTGGACGCGGAGCTACGACCGGCTGGTCTACCGCATGCTGCTGCAGGGCCTGTCGGTCGAACTGATCGCAAAGACGCATCTGCCCAGCGAGATACTGGAGGTCGATTACGTGGTCGGCCACGCGGTGGTCGGTGGCTGGCTGGACCTGCATGAGGTGCTCAGGAGCCTGTTGTACCAGGGGCCGGACGCCAGGAACCCGCTGGACCGGATCGAGGGCATCCAGGCGCGGGCGACCGAACTGGTGGTGGCCAACGCCGACGCCTGCCTGTTCACGCTGTTTCAGGCCCTGCCCGACCGCTCGCTGGCCTATTGCGCCAAACATGCGCTGCTGTCGGCCGTGGTGTGCGAACTGACGGGCAGGAAGCTGCAGCTCGCGCAAGCCATGCGGCCAGTCCTGGTGCGGGCGGCGTTGCTGATGAATATCGCCATGGCCAGGGAGCAGGACCAGCTGGCACGCCAGACTTCGAAATTGAGCGACGACCAGCGGCGCGGCATCCGTGACCATCCCACGCGCAGCGTCGAGATCCTGCGCGGATTCGGGCTGGTCGACGAGGTATTGCTGGACCTGGTGCGCTGGCACCACACACCCGGTGATGGCGCCGGAGCGCAGGCCAACCTGGAGTGCCTGCAGGTCCTGCAGATGGCCGACCAGTTCATAGCCAAGATGGCGGCCAGGGCGACCCGGGCCGGCCTGTCGGCCCTGCGGGCGTCGAAGTCCATCGTGGCGGACGCTACCGGAGACGCCGCGCGGCTGGGCTCGGCGATGAGCACGGCGGTCGGCTTCTATCCTCCTGGCAGCTACGTGCTGCTGGCCAACGGAGAAACGGCAGTCGCGGTGCGTCGTGGGCCGACGGCCAACACGCCGCTGGTCGTCAGCGTGCTGAGCCCGACCGGCGTGGCGCTGGCGCAGTACGTCGGTCGCGACACCAGGGAGCCGCCATTCGCGGTGCGTGTGCCGGTGGGCGCGGAGCGACTGAAGCTCACGCTGGAGATGGAAAAGGTAGAGCGCGCGCTGGGCAAGCTGCACCCGGAGCACGGCTGACGGCATACGGATGACGGCACCGGATGGTCTTGCCTACGGAGGCTCGTCTACCGCCAGTTGATCAATTGGCACGACAGCTTGCGCCGGCGCTCGCAAAAGCCTGCGCCTTGATGGTTCATGGCTTGTGCGGCATCGCATTCGAAGAATCGCGTAGTGGCCGCGCGCGCCTTGCATGCATGCCGTTTTTGCCGACGGTTGCGGGGTGGGGGTGGGGGTGGGGGTGCGCTGGATCAGGCCGGCGCGGCGCTCAGCTCCGCGAATGTCCCCCGGCCTTCGGCCTCCTCCCTTATTTCGCTGCGCTGAGCGCCGCACCGACCTGATCCAACCGGCGTGGTGGGAGCGCGGCGTGCCAAAGCCCGGCTCCCGTCCTGTACCTGTGACGCAAATAACCAGGCGCGGGGCGTCAACGCGAGGCCACTGTGTCAATGCTCTTGAAAATGTCGGGAGATTTGACACTTGGGGTCGTGTCGGCCTGGAGCACTGCACCCAAGCACTTGAAGCGAAAGGTTTTTCCTGGCCTTGCACATTTTTTGCTTGCGTCGATGCGCTCGTTCAAAGGTGTTCGTGGGCCATCGCACCAGGGCGAACACAGAAGCTTCTGGGGTGTTGCTGCGGTTGCGTATTCTGCCCTCCGGTATCGGCTGGAACGCACCACGGTTGGCACGTGCGGCACCTGACTCGGAGACCGACACGGGCATGACATCGATTCATCCACGCTTGCTGGGAACTCACAATGAAAAGCAATTTTTCTGTTGGTCATTCTGTCGGTCGTCTGGCGGCGGGCCTGCTGCTGTGCACTGCGGTGGCACAGGCCGCACCGGTCATCCGGTCGGCCGTTACCCAGGGCGGGGCGGCCGATGTGGCCTTCAACGGGGTCCTCAGCTCGTTTCGGGCCGACCTCGGGGGCGGGTCGAATGGGGTGGGTGCGTGTTTACCGGCGTCGTGCACCACGGGTCGGCGCGAGATCAACTGGGACGCGGTGCCGATAGCAGCCAGTTCGCCGAATGCGTTTCCCGGCAATTTCTTCAATGGCACGACTGGTGTCCAGCC
>JANLQZ010000434.1:0-1905 GCA_031368125.1 Betaproteobacteria bacterium | reverse complement strand
TCCTGCCATCGGCGCTCAAGGAGTGGCAGGCGCTGGACGGCTCCGTCAAGGAGCCGTTGCGAAAGTTGCTCCAGAAACGCTTGAAGAACCCGCGCGTGCCGGGCGGGGCCTTGCATGGCGAACTCAGCGGCTACTACAAGGACAAGGTCAAGCTGAACAAACAAGGCATCCGCTTGGTTTATGGCGTCGAAGACGACGCCATGATTGTGATGGTGATGGCCGTCGACCAGCGCGAGGATGGCCAGTTGTACCGGTCGGTCGTTGCCCGTGTCAGCAAGATGGCTTCCGCGACTGAACCCGACAAGAAGAGTCGCACCGCCCGGTAGGCCAGGGTCAGGCTTCGGTCAAATCAAAGCTGGTCGTGATGGCCGCGGTCTTGCCCAGCATGATCGTGGCCGAGCAGTATTTGTCGTGGCTCATCGCGATGGCGCGTTCCACGGCCGCCGGCGGAATACCTTTGCCCGAGACCATGAAATGCATGTGGATCGCGGTGAACACCCGGGGCTCCACCTCGGCCCGTTGGGCGGTCAGTTTGCAGGAGCAACTGCGCACATCGTGGCGCCCGCGTTTGAGGATCAGCACCACGTCGTAGGCGGTGCAGCCGCCGGCGCCGGCAAGCAGTGTTTCCATCGGCCGCGGCGCCAGGTTCTGGCCGCCGTTTTCGGGTTTGGCGGCGTCCGGCGCGCCGTCCATCACGAGCGTGTGGCCGCTGCCGGTTTCGGCCAGAAATCCCATTCCCGAGCGCGTGCCGGTGGCTCCGGTCCAGCAGACTGTGCATTCCATGGCGGTCTGGTCTCCAAAAAAAAAATGTCGGTTGCGAGGTCGATTGCGCCAGAGCCCAAAGGCGCCGGCCCGTGGGGGCGATTTTGCCAGTGCGTCGCAGGGGCGCAGCCACCGGGCGCCGGATGCGGTTGCGCCGCTTATCATCGACGGCCAGCCATTGCCCCCGATGAAGACCAAACACCTGACCCCTGCCGACTACCTGAAAAAGATACTGACCGCGCGCGTCTACGACGTGGCGATCGAGTCGGCGCTGGAACCGGCGCGCAACCTGAGCCGCAGGCTGCACAACAAGGTGCTGCTCAAGCGCGAAGACCAGCAGCCGGTGCGCAGTTTCAAGCTGCGCGGCGCCTACAACATGATGGTGCAGTTGAGCCCGGAGCAACTGGCAAAGGGGGTGATCTGCGCCTCGGCCGGCAACCATGCGCAGGGTGTGGCCCTGGGCGCGCACAAACTGGGCTCGCGCGCCGTGATCGTGATGCCGACCACCACGCCCCAACTCAAGGTCGAGGCGGTCCGGGCGCTGGGCGGCGACATCGTGTTGTTCGGCGACAGTTATTCGGACGCCTACCAGCATGCGGTGCAACTGCAGCAGCAGCAGGGCCTGACCTTCGTGCACCCCTTCGACGACCCGGACGTGATCGCCGGCCAGGGCACGGTGGCGATGGAAATCCTGCGCCAGCACCAGGGTGAGCTGCACGCGGTGTTCGTGGCCATCGGCGGCGGCGGTCTGATCTCGGGCGTGGCCAACTACGTCAAGGCGGTGCGCCCCGAGATCCGCGTGATCGGAGTGCAGATGAACGACTCGGACGCGATGATGCAGTCGGTGGCCGCCAGCAAACGCGTCACGCTCCATGACGTCGGGCTTTTTTCCGACGGCACGGCGGTCAAGCTGGTGGGGGAAGAAACCTTCCGCATCAGCCGCAAGCTGGTGGACGAGTTCATCACCGTCGACACCGATGCGGTGTGCGCGGCGATCAAGGACGTATTCGTCGATACCCGCAGCATCGTCGAACCGGCCGGCGCGCTGGCGGTGGCGGCCATCAAGCAGTACGTGGCGACCCACAAGACCAGGGGCGAAACCTACGCCGCGATCCTGTGCGGCGCCAACATGAACTTCGACCG
>JANLQZ010000407.1:0-3154 GCA_031368125.1 Betaproteobacteria bacterium | reverse complement strand
TGCGTTATGGGGTCGACGATCTGCGGCTGTTCTTTGATGGCGATGTCCGCTTCCTGTCGCAATTCCAGTAACCGCCTTCGACCTGAACCACCATGCAATTTCCTGAATCCTGGCTGCGCGAGTTCTGCAACCCACCGCTTTCCACACGCCAACTGGCCGACACGCTGACGATGGCCGGCCTCGAGGTGGAGGAGCTCAAGCCGGTGGCGCCACCGTTTTCCGGCATCGTAGTGGGGGAAATCCAGGCGGCGGCGCCGCATCCCAACGCCGACCGCCTGCGCGTGTGCAAGGTGGACGTGGGGCAGGGCGCTTTGCTCGACATCGTCTGCGGCGCGCCCAACGCCCGGGTGGGCATCAAGGTGCCGTGCGCCATGGTCGGTGCCGAGTTGCCCCCGGGGCAGGATGGCAAACCGTTCCTGATCAAGGTTGGCCTGCTGCGTGGTGTGCAAAGCCAGGGCATGTTGTGTTCCGCGCGCGAACTGCAACTGTCGCAGGACCACGGCGGTCTGCTCGAGTTGGCGCCGGACGCGCCGCTGGGCCAGGATATCCGGGAGCACCTGCGGCTCGACGACAGTTTGATGACCGTCAAGCTCACTCCCAACCTGGCGCACTGCCTGAGTGTCTACGGCGTTGCGCGCGAAGTGGCCGCATTGACCGGGGCGCCATTGACTACCCCGGGCTTCCCCGCCTTGGTGCCCGGCATCGGTGACAGGCTGCCGGTCAAGGTCAGCGCGAGCGACCTGTGCGGCCGTTTTTCCGGCCGCATCGTGCGCCATGTCGATACCAAAGCCGCCACGCCGCCATGGATGGTGGAGCGCCTCGCGCGTTGCGGCCAGCGCAGTGTCAGTGCGCTGGTGGACATCTCGAATTACGTGATGTTCGAATACGGCCGCCCGTCCCATATCTTCGACCTCGACAAGATCCACGGCGGTCTCGACGTGCGCTGGGGCCGGCCCGGCGAGCGACTCAAGCTGCTGAACGGCAGCACGGTTGCGGTGGACGAAAAAGTCGGGGTGATTGCGGACGACCTGCAGGTCGAGTCGCTCGCCGGCATCATGGGCGGTGACGCCACGGCCGTGTCGGACGACACGCGCAATGTCTACGTCGAGGCGGCCTTCTGGTGGCCACGGGCGGTGGCGGGGCGTTCGCGCCGCTACAACTTCGCCACCGACGCCGGCCACCGCTTCGAGCGCGGCGTGGACCCCAGCCAGACGGTCGAGCACCTTGAGCGCATCACGCAGTTGATCATCGATATTTGCGGCACCGGCGACACCCAATGCGGCCCGATCGACGACCAGCAGGTGAACATGCCGGTGGCTGCACCGGTACGGCTGCGCGTGGCGCGCGCATCCAAGGTCATCGGCATGGCGCTGACACTGGCGCAATGCGCCGATGCCCTGACCCGGCTGGGCTTGCCGGTCACCCAGTCGGCGGCCGACGACGCCGGCGCGGGGTCGGTCACCGTCACGCCGCCGCCGTACCGCTTCGACCTGCAGATCGAAGAAGACCTGATCGAAGAGGTGGCGCGGGTTGTGGGCTACAACAAGCTGCCGTCGACGCCACCGCTGGCGCCGATCACGGCCAGCATCCGCCCCGAGGCGCAACGCAGCCCGTTTGCGGTGCGGCGCACGCTGGCCGCGCTGGGCTACCAGGAAACCATCAATTTCAGTTTCGTGGACGAGCGCTGGGAGCATGAACTGGCGGGGAACCCGAGCCCGATCAAGTTGCAAAACCCGATCGCCAGCCAGATGGGCGTGATGCGCTCGTCCCTGCTGGGGTCGCTATTGCAGGTCGTCAAATTCAACCTCGATCGCAAGATGGGCCGGGTGCGCGTATTCGAAATCGGCCGCGTTTTCCAGCGCGACGCGTCGGTGCCGAACAGCGACACCACGGTGCAAGGTGTGCACCAGCCGATGCGGATTGCCGGCATGGCTTGTGGCGCCCTGGACGCAGCACATTGGGGGCAGAAGGAGCGGGCGGTGGATTTCTTCGACGCCAGCGGCGACGTCCGTGTGTTGCTGGCCCCGCTGGCCGCCAGCCTCGAGCCGGCGGTGCACCCGGCGATGCACCCGGGCCGTTGCGCCAGCGTGGTCTTGGATGGCGTTTCTATCGGGTATGTGGGCGAGCTGCATCCCAGGTGGCGCCAAGCCTACGAACTCGCCAGCGCACCGGTCATGTTCGAACTCGAACTCGACGCCGTATTGCGGCGCCCAGTGCCCGAGTTCAGGCCAGTTTCCAAACACCAACCGGTGGAGCGCGACATCGCCGTGCTCGTCGCGGAGACCGTCACTCACGCGGCGTTGATGTCGGCGATCTGGGCCGCACCCACCGCGGGTCTGCTGCGGGACGCGAACCTGTTCGACATCTACCGTCCGAAAGCAGCGCATCCCGACGCGGCTGTTGTTAATGCGCCGCCGCCCGAAAAAAGCCTGGCTGTGCGCTTGACGCTCAACAGCGACGACGCTACCCTGACCGACGATCAGATAGACAACGCGGTGCGGGCGGTGGTCGAGCAGTTGGCCGCGTCGCTCGGCGCCCGGCAGCGGGCCTGAGAAGGCGCGGAGCACACAACAAGAATGAACGAGGGGACGAATGGAATTCGCCATTGAAAGCCTGGAGACGCCGGCCCTGACCAAGGCGCAACTGGCGGAACTTTTGTTCGAACAGATCGGTTTGAACAAGCGTGAGTCGAAGGACATGATCGACGCGTTCTTCGACCTGATATCGGCCAGCCTGGTGGAGGGCACCGATGTCAAGATCTCGGGCTTCGGCAACTTCCAGATCCGCACCAAGGCGCCGCGTCCGGGCCGCAATCCGCGCACTGGCGAGGCGATACCGATCGAGGCGCGCCGGGTCGTGACGTTCCACGCCAGCCACAAGCTCAAGGACCAGATCCAGGACGAAGGCCGCACGGCGGCGGCGCGTTAGCGACAGCTGCGGGAAATTTATTCGCTCCGGATGCAGACAAGCTTTGCATCCGCGAGCTACTTAGAGTAACCTCAAAGCTTTCTCGCCTACAGCTTTGATTTCAATGGGGAAATCCCTCCCTCTCATTCCCGCGAAGCGCTATTTCACGATTGGTGAAGTCGGCGACCTCTGTGGCGTCAAGCCGCACGTGCTACGGTATTGGGAGCAGGAGTTCACGCAGCTGCGG
>JANLQZ010000373.1:0-1965 GCA_031368125.1 Betaproteobacteria bacterium | reverse complement strand
CGCGATGGTCATCATGCCGCGCTGGGACCGCGACCTGGCGGGGCGACTGATATCGACCTGGCGCGTCACGCACTGGGGCAACATCCCGACCATGGTGATCGACCTGCTGGCCAGCCCGCACTTCGACCGCTACGACCTGTCTTCGCTGGTGTCCATCGGCGGCGGCGGGGCAGCGATGCCGCAGGCCGTGGCGCAGCGCCTGTTCGAACACTACGGGCTGCGTTATGCCGAAGGCTACGGGCTGACCGAAACCGCGGCACCCTCGCATTTCAATCCGCCCGACGCCACCAAGCAGCAGTGCCTGGGCATCCCCTACATGGGCACCGACGCGCGCGTGGTCGACCCCGAGACGCTGCAGGAGATGCCGGTTGGCGAACAGGGTGAGATCATCATGTGCGGGCCGCAGAACCTGCTGGGCTACTGGAAGCGCCCCGAGGCCACGGCGGCCGCATTCGTCGAGATCGACGGCAAGCGTTTCTTCCGCTCGGGCGACCTGGGACGGGTCGACCAGGACGGTTACTTCTTCATCACCGACCGGCTCAAACGCATGATCAACGCGTCGGGATTCAAGGTCTGGCCGGCCGAGGTGGAGACACTCATGTTCCGCCATCCTGCGATCCAGGAAGCCTGCATCATCTCGGCCAGGGACGCCTACCGCGGCGAGACCGTCAAGGCGGTGGTGGTGCTGCGGCCTTCGCACCGCGGCCAGGTCAGCGAGCAGGACATCGTCACCTGGTGCCATGACCACATGGCGGTCTACAAGGCGCCGCGGGTGGTGCAGTTTGTCGATGCGCTGCCCAAGAGCGGCAGCGGCAAGGTGATGTGGCGGCTGCTGCAGGAGGCGGAACCGCAGCCGGCGCCTTGAACCGGCGTGGGTGCCAGGGCGAACCATCGCGGCCAGGGCACCCGAAGCAAAGACCATTGGCACGTCAGATGTATTGGCACGGGTGTACGGTGCATGATTCTTGCGTCGATGGATTCTTTGGCAACCGGAGAATGCGACATGAAACCCATCTGGACCTACCCCCTGGCATGGCTTGCCGTGGTGGTCGCGGCACTGGTACTGGCGATCGCGGCGCCGCGGGTGCACCCCGCGATCGGACGCCTCCCGGCCGCGGTCGGGCAGACGCTGGAACAGAAGGCAGCCGTCATCGCGCATGGTGAGGAACGCATCCTGGCGCTGATCACCTTCCACCGCAGCCAGCGCCAGGAAGTGGAGAGCTGGATCAGCGGCCTGCAACTGCAGCAGGACCAGTCGATCTCGTGGATCCGCATGCCGGTGATCAACGATTCCGGGGACCCGGGCCGGCGCGCCGCTGCCGAAGGCAAATTGCGGGTGCACTATGCCAGCGCACAGGAACGCTCCAATCTGGTGCCGGTCTTCACGGACCGCGCCGCTTTCGTGCAGTCCGCAGGGCTGCGCGACATCGACCACGCACATGTGCTGGTGCTCAATCGCAATGGCGAGGTGCTGGCCCGCGTGGCCGGTGCCTACGACGCCGACAAAGCCCGGATCGTGCGCGACGCACTGTCGATGAGCGAGTTGTAGCCGCATTCACTGCCAGCGCCGGATACGTGCTGGCGGCTGGCCCACCAGCCGCGCGACGGAGCGCGCGGCGCCGGTGGCGGCGTGTTTTGTGGGGAGTCGCGGTCTGCCATGGCCAGCCGACCCGCGTGGCTACAATTTGCCGCATCATCCAAGACGAGGCGGGCAGCGGTTTGCATAAGATCTGGCGCGATCCGCATTTCTCGGGGCTGTTGTACGGTGCGGCGCTGATGCTGCTGATCCTTTTCTGCGGAACGATCGGCTACATGTACATCGGAGGCCCGTCGGTCACCTGGATCGACAGCTTCTACATGACCTTCATCACCGTGTCCACGATCGGTTTTGGCGAGACGGTCGACCTGAGCCACCATCCGGAGGGGCGCCTGTTCACCGTCTTCATCGCGGTGGTCGGTATTGGT
>JANLQZ010000904.1:0-4984 GCA_031368125.1 Betaproteobacteria bacterium | reverse complement strand
GCTTTGCGCGCTTCTTTTGACCGCCTTCCTTATTCCCAATGTCGCCCATGCCGAAATGGATGCGCTCGTGCGCGACGCCTTGGCGCTTGCGGATTCGGGCAGGGCCAAAGAGGCCTACGCCATGCTGGAGCCGTTCGAGGTAACGCGTGCTGGCGATCCCGATTTCGACACCGTGTTCGGGATCGCTGCCAACCAGAGCGGTGAACACGCCCGCGCCGTGATGGCGCTCGAGCGTGCCACGATCGTGCAACCCGGCAATACACGCGCGCGCGCCGAACTGGGCCGTGCCATGTTCGCGGTCGGCGACAGCAAATCCGCCCGGGCCTTGCTCGAGCAGGCCAAGGCCCAGGGCGCTCCTGCCGAAGCCGCGCTGACGATCGACCAGTTCCTGCGCGCAATCGATGTCGCCGAGGGGCTGATGCAGTCTTCCTGGCGCGGGTACGTCGAAGCCAGCATCGGGCACGACAGCAACATCTCGGTGGGTCCGCAAAAACGCCAATATCGCCGTTCCGGCCCTGGGCGGCAATGTCACACTGGCAGCCAACGCGGTCAAACAAGGCGCGACCTTCGCCGGGCTGGGAGCCGGTCTGTCGGGACGTTATATCGTCGATTCGCGTTGGTCGCTTATCGGTAACGCCAGCGCCAGCACGCGCGTCAACTTCAACCACGGGCAGTTCAATAACCACCAGGTCAACCTCGGTGGTGGCGCCGCGTACCGGCTCGACCGCCAGGAGTTCAGCGCCGTGGCGGTCTATGAAGACTACACGGTGAATGGGTCCGTCATCCGCACCCAGCGTGGCGTGGTCGGTGAGTGGGTGTACCGGCTCGAAAACGCAGCTGAAATGGGCGCCTATGTGCAGTATTCCAAGCTGCATTACCCCGGCCAGACGATCAGGGATGCGAATCGCACCGTGGTAGGCGGTTCGTATGCGCAGCAGTTCGGCGGCGACCTGATTGCGTGGGGCGGTGTGTACGGGGGCAATGAAGACGAGAACAAGGCCGGCGTGCCGCATCTCGGACATAACCTCGGCGGGTTGCGTCTGGGACTGCAAAAGTCTTTCGATCCGGCAGTCGCAGCGTTTGTCGCCTTGAGTTACGAGAACCGCAAGTATGGCGGCCAGGACCCGTTCTTCCTGGTCAAACGCAAGGATGACCAGACCAGCCTGAGCGTGGGCCTGAACTGGGTGCCAGCCAAGGCTTGGCGCATCACGCCGCAAGTGAGTTATATCCGCAACCAGTCGAACATCGTCATCAATGACTACGACCGGACCACGGTTTCCGTGGCTGCCCGGCTGGAGTTCTGAAGTCAAACTGCGATCCAGTCCAACGTCAAAGGTCTCGTCATGAACCATCCTTTCAAGCTCAAAAATGCCGCGTTGCTGATGGCCCTGTCGGCGATCTACCCGTTGCACGTGTACGGCGCGGCCGGCGTGGCGCAGTTTTCGGTCGGTGATGTCAACGTGCGCCGTGGCGTGGCGGCGACGCCGCTGGCCAAGGGCCAGGCGATCGAATCGGGCGACAGCATCGTGACCGGCAATGCGGGGCAGGCGCAAATTCGCTTCACGGATGGCGGGCTGGTGTCGCTGTCACCCAACAGCCAGTTCAACATCGACAAATATGCCGACGAAAACGACGCCGGCAAGGACAGCTTTGCGGTCAGTTTCCTGCGCGGCGGCATGCGCGCGATTACCGGCTTGATCGGTAAACGCAACCGCGAAAACTACAAGGTAACGACCAGCACGGCAACCATCGGCATTCGTGGCTCGGGTTTTTCCGGACGTATCAATCCGGATGGCACGATGGATGTCGCGGGCGAACAGGACGCGATCGAGGTCTGCACCAATGCGGGTTGCATCGGCCTCATCGTTGGCGAGGTGGTCCGGGTGACGGACAACAACAGCCTGCCCCGTCGGACAAGCCAGCGGTCGAACGTGCCGCCCCTGGTGGCGCGCGAGGACCGCATCAATCCCGAACGCCGCGAGGATATCAACCAGCTGGAATTGCCGCTGGCCAATGGTGTGCTGGGCGGCGTATCAGCGTTGTTCGCCTTTGGCGACAGTTTCATCGATGGTTACCCGCGTGGCGGCGAGGATTCAAGCACCGGCATAGGTACTTTCGTCGACGGGCAAATGGTCAGCCACGAAGTGCCAACCTATTACGGTGGTGGGTCGGTCATCGTGCAAAAGACGAGTTCGGGTGCCGGCACCTTTGGCCAGGTCGGCAACCCCACCGATCGGGGATTCATCGGCTGGGGCTATTGGGACGCGGGCAAGATCACTTCCACTGGTGAACTCGTGCAGCAATCCGCCCTGAGCCTCTCGGACGGGCCGCAGGAGTTCGCAGGCATTCATTACATCGTCGGGCGCCCGACGCCCCAGATCCAGATGCCGGTCACCGGCACTGCCGTCTACAACCTCTTCACTGGCCCGGGCGGTTTTCTCAGCGGGACGGCACCGACGGCAACCCTCGAAGGAACGTCGATCTTTGGAACACTCGTCAACGCGGGCCTGAACGTCGATTTCGGCATCGGGCGGCTGAGCGGATTCATCAATACCGAGTTCGTCAAAGGCGGGGTAGTGGTGCCCGTGCAGATCTACGATTCCGGCTCTGTGTACGGGTCGACATTCTATTCGGACGGCGAGGGAAGCGGCTATTTCAACGGCTTCTTTACCGGGGCGCAGGCAGGCCGGGCCGGATTGGTCTACGAAACGGACAACGGCGTCGTCGGCTACGTACAGGGGGCCGCGGTCCTGCTGCGAAACGGCAGCGCCAGGCAAGTAGAGCACGTCCTGGCGCTGTTTGCGTCCAGCGACGACCAGTACTTCGGAAACAACGTTTTCAACTATTTCCCGAATAACGGATCGAATCCCTCCACCGGTACGGGCACGTTCATCGGCAACCAGATGTACATGCACGATGACGGTGAAGACTCCGGTCAAGGTTCTCGCCGCTT
Organism: Betaproteobacteria bacterium; assembly: GCA_031368125.1. Lineage (GTDB taxonomy): Bacteria > Pseudomonadota > Gammaproteobacteria > Burkholderiales > Burkholderiaceae_C > CAISIP01. Next base: position 2,031 of record JANLQZ010000904.1, on the reverse strand, counting down.
TTCGTCATCGAGCACAGTGCATGCCGCAACCAGCCCGGTCAGCAGTTCCGGCTCGCTGGGCAACGTTGGCGACCCGGATTTCATCGGCTGGGGTTACTGGGCTAAAGGGCAGGAACTCTCGTCCTATGGAGGTAACTCCGCAATGACCGGGGTGCATTACCTCGTTGGGCGCCCGGCGCAGCAGTCCCAGATGCCGGCCTCCGGCACGGCGACCTACTCGATGGCCGGTGGCACGCCGCCAACCGCAACGCTGAATGGAGTCACCAGCGTGGGCCGGCTGGACAGCGCCTTCCTGCGCGACGTCAACTTCGGCACTGGGTCGATGAGCATCGAGGTCGACACGACTTTTGTGAAGAATGGCGCCAATGTCAGTGTGCAGTTGCGCGAGTCGGGAAATATCAACCGCAATATCAACGGCAACTTGTCCTTGTTCTCAGCCAGCGGGAACTGTGGTGGCAACGTCAAGGGATTTTTCACCGGCGACCAGGCCACCCGTGCCGGCATGATCTACCGTCAAGACTCGTCTGTGACGCGTTTCAGCGCACCCGCCAACATCGGCGTGGTCCAGGGCGCGGTGGCGTTGACACGCGGTGCAATCACACCGGCACCGATACTGGTGCCGCCGCAATGATCTCTGATCGGCTGGTCCAGCCCCGTGCCGTGCACTGAAGCCGCGTCGCTGCGGGCCTGATCGTCATCGATGGATGATGCCCCGAATCGGTTGGCGGCGGCGGACCACAGGGTCAGGCAACGCCAACCGAACCATAGTGTGCTCAAGCCAGGTAGTGTTCAACCAGCCGTTCAATTGCCGCAGGTCCGTGTACCTCGATGGCGCGCGCGCGCGCGGCCAGCCCTATTTTTTGCCTTAATGCCGGTTGGCGTGCCAGCGTCTGCAGCGCATGCAGCGCCTCCTCCTGGCGCTGGATCGGGACGCCGTCGACGCCGGGCGTGATCTGCTCCGCATAACCGCCGTTCGCCGCCGCCACCACCGGCAGGCCACTGGCCATTGCCTCGAGCACCACACGGCCATAGGGCTCGGTGAAACTGCCGGTCCGGTAGAAGAAGACGTCGAGTGACTGCAGGAACTGCGGCACTTCCTCGGCCCCCGCTGGCAGCAGTTCCACCCCGGGAACATCACCCAACCAGGGGCTGAGGCAGGTGCCGCCCATGATGCGAACCCGGATTCCACGCGCGGCCAGCATGCGGTACAAGGCGGCGTCCTGCGGATCGTGTTTTTCGATCACGTCGCGGCTGACCCGCCCAACCGTGACGAATGCGCGCTCGGGACGTTCCACCGGTGATTGCAGGAACGGATCGAGCCGGATCAGGCTGGACTCGACCCGGCCCGGCAAGCCCACCGACAACTGGAGCGCGGTCGAGGCGAACAGCAGTTCAGGCTCGACGTCGGTGGCGGCACGAATACGGGCAATGGCATCGAACAGGCGCTGGTGGTTGGGCAGGTTGTACCGCAACGCAATACGCGCGGGATGGGCCTGCTCGAGCCACCGCCCGAGCCGCACGTGCACACCACCCAACAGCAACAGTCCACCGCTGGGGAACTCTCCTTGCGTTGCGCTGATCGCACGCACACCCTGGGCGGCGAACACCAGATGCGGTGGCACGACCGACCACAGCATGGTTTCGCGCCGCCCTTGCAGCGCGCTGGCCAGATCCGGCAACTCACGCTCGGCTCCGGTATAGGGGTCGTCGAAACGTCCCACCAAATGCAAAACAGAGCGGGCATCCAATCGCGGCATGGGTTCAATCATCTATTCGCAAACGCAAAGTTATACTGGATTGTGCCGCCCTCCGCCACCGAAAATCATCCCCGCACCACGCCTGCAGACGGGACACAAGAGACTGCTGCAAGCCCCTTGCGGGCTGGCAAGTCCACCGTCAATCCGTTTCACTACTGTCCGGCTAAATGGTCCGCGCCGAGCCGGGAATCAAGCACTGGCGCGGCTTGCAGGCTGATTTTGTTTGGTGCCGACTTGAATTTTTGTTGCCAAAAACCGAGTACTTTCCCCGGAT
>JANLQZ010000314.1:0-12721 GCA_031368125.1 Betaproteobacteria bacterium | reverse complement strand
CGAATACGGTGCTCAGTCCGAACTTGGGTAGCGCCAGCATGGCGATCAGGTGTTCTATCCAGGCTTCCATCGATTGCGCCAGTATAGGCAGCCGGTGGCCGCGTCGATTGGAGTAACAAAGTCGCAGTTTGGCTGCACATTTCAATTGCTGAAATTTTGGGCAGTTAGAATCAGGCCAGGCTTGTACAGCCCAGTGTTTCAATCAGATCCCTCCACGTTCTTACTATCCTGCCGGCGCATGAAAATCGGTCAATTCGAGCTTGCGAATCGCTTCTTCGTCGCGCCGATGGCGGGTGTCACGGATCGGCCGTTTCGCCAGCTCTGCCGCCGGCTTGGCGCCGCATACGCGGTCAGCGAGATGGTGACGGCGCGGCCCGACCTGTGGAAGTCGCTCAAGACCTCGCGGCGCGCCAACCACGACGGTGAGCCCGGTCCGATCGCGGTGCAGATAGCCGGCACGGAACCAGCGATGATGGCGCAGGCGGCCGCGTACAACGTCGAGCGTGGCGCGCAGATCATCGACATCAACATGGGTTGCCCGGCCAAGAAAGTCTGCAACAAATGGGCCGGCTCGGCGCTGATGCAGGACGAGGCGCTGGCGTTGTCGATTGTCGACGCGGTGGTGCGAGTTTGCGAACCGCAACGGGTCCCGGTGACCTTGAAGATGCGCACGGGCTGGTGCGCGTCGCACAGGAATGCCGCGAGAATTGCCCGCGATGCCGAGAGTGCCGGTGTCCAGATGGTTGCCGTGCATGGCCGCACGCGCGATCAGGGTTACGGCGGCCTTGCCGAATACGACACGGTCACCGCACTCAAGACGATCCTGCGCGTGCCCGTGGTCGCCAACGGCGATATCACGACGCCCGAGCGGGCGCGTGATGTGCTGGCGCTCACCGGAGCCGATGCGGTCATGATCGGGCGCGCGGCGCAGGGCAGACCCTGGATCTTTCGACACCTGGTTCATTTTCAGGCGACCGGGTCGCACCTGGCGCAACCATTGGTGGTGGAGGTCAAGCGCCTGCTGCTCGACCACCTCGAGGACCATTACAGTCTGTACGGCGAGTACACCGGTGTGCGCACGGCACGCAAGCACATCGGCTGGTATGTCCGCGCCTTGCCCGATGGTGAACGCTTTCGCGCCCGCATGAACCTGCTGGAGGACAGCGCGGCGCAGGTGGCGGCGGTGACGGACTATTTTGACCAGATGGGCCAAGCCGGGGATCGGCTCGCCGAGGTTTCAGTCCCTGTCCTCGATGGCGCGGACACGGGCCAGTTGGAGATGCAAGTATGAGCAAGAAGCACATCGAAGAATGCGTGCGGACGAGTCTGGAGGGCTACTTCAAGGACTTGCGTGGCACCGAGCCGGACGGCATGTACGACATGATGGTGCGTGTGATCGAGAAGCCGCTGCTCGAGGTGGTCATGCAGCAGGCGGATAACAACCAGTCGAGGGCGGCCCAATGGCTCGGATTGAACCGCAACACGTTGCGCAAGAAGCTGGTGGATCACAAGCTCCTCGATTGACTGGATCCATGCGCCCGATGAACGCCCTCCTATCCGTTTCCGACAAGGCTGGCATCCTTGAATTCGCCATTGCATTGCAGGCCATGGGGGTGCGACTGATCTCGACCGGTGGTACTGCCAGCCTGCTCGCCGCAAATGGCCTGGCCGTGACCGAGGTTGCCGAACTGACAGGTTTTCCCGAAATGCTCGATGGCCGCGTCAAGACCCTGCACCCGGTCGTGCATGGCGGACTGCTGGCCCGCAGGGACCAGTCCGCGCACATGCGCGCGCTGCAAGCCCATGGCATCGAACCGATCGATCTGCTGGTTGTCAACCTGTATCCGTTCGAGGCAACGGTGGCGAGACCCGCAAGCACACTGGAAGATGCGATCGAGAACATCGACATTGGAGGCCCGGCGATGGTGCGCAGCGCGGCCAAGAACTGGAAGGATGTGGCGGTGTTGACGGATCCGTCGCAATATGGCCCGCTGCTGGCCGAACTCGACAGCAAGGGCGCGATTTCGGAGCAGACCCGGTTCGCGCTCGCCGTCGCCGCCTTCAATCGCATCAGCCAATACGACGGCGCGATCAGCGACTACCTGTCGAGCGTGCAGGGCGACGGTAGCCGCGCGCTGTTTCCCGGCCAGTCGAACGGCCGATTCGTGAAACTGCAGGACCTGCGTTACGGCGAGAATCCGCACCAGCAGGCCGCCTACTATCGCGACCTTTATCCGGCTGCTGGATCACTGGCCAGCGCGACCCAGTTGCAGGGCAAGGAACTCAGCTACAACAACATTGCTGACGCGGACGCGGCCTGGGAGTGCGTCAAGAGCTTCGATTCACCGGCCTGCGTCATCGTCAAGCATGCCAACCCGTGCGGCGTCGCGCTCGGCCCCAATCCACTGGCCGCCTACAACAAGGCGTTTCAGACCGATCCGACGTCGGCCTTCGGCGGCATCATTGCCTTCAACTGCGCCGTGGACGGACCAGCTGCCGAGGCGGTCGCCAGGCAGTTCGTCGAAGTGTTGATGGCGCCCGATTTCGCGCCTGATGCCCTTGCGGTATTCGAGGCCAAGCCGAATGTGCGGCTGCTCCGGCTTGCCTTGCCTCCCGGTGGTGCGAGTGCCTGGGATCAGGGGCGCAATGCGATCGATGTGAAGCGTGTCGGATCAGGCCTCTTGATGCAGACCGCCGACAATCTCGACATCCGCGTCGCGGACCTCAAGGTGGTCACGCAGGTGCAACCAACGCCAGAGCAATGGCGGGACCTGCTGTTTGCCTGGAAAGTCGCGAAATACGTCAAATCGAACGCCATCGTGTTTTGCCGGGACGGCATGACGGTCGGTGTCGGAGCGGGCCAGATGAGCCGTCTCGATTCGGCGCGCATTGCGAGCATCAAGGCGCAACATGCCGGGTCGTCATTGCAGGGCAGCGTGGTGGCCAGTGACGCTTTTTTCCCGTTTCGCGACGGGCTCGACGTGGTGGCGGACGCTGGCGCGATCTGCGTGATACAGCCCGGGGGCAGCGTGCGCGACGACGAGGTGATTGCGGCCGCCAACGAGCGCCAGATCGCCATGGTGTTTACCGGCCTGCGCCACTTCAGGCATTGACAGCGGCCTGATCGCGTGCCGCCGCCTTGGGCCGGGCGGCCGTAGCTCGCGCCGGTACTGCTGCGTTGCGCCTCAGCGCCAGTTGTCATGGTGGCGGTGGAACCCGCCCCGGTACCCGAATTGAAGATTGACACCGATCGGCGGGCCGTACCGGTACGGGTAATAACCTGGCGGCGGCGCAACCGCAATAAAAGCCGGTGCCGCGTAAACGATCTGTGACGCAGCCGGTTGCGTATACGTCAGTGGAACACCAGAAGGCAAAGGTGGCGCCACGTCGACCGGCACGATTTGCAGCTTCACCACCGGGCCCGGGTCGTAGGGCATCTGGGTCGTATATTGCTTGCCTGCGTATTCGTACACGACGACGTAGTGCGCGACCCGGTTCTCGAAGAAAGTCTGCGACGTGCACCGCTGCGCGTTCTGGTAGGCGGGCGCGCCCTGGCCTTCGATCTGGTCGCCCAGAACAGCGCCTCCAAAGATGCCGATCATGGTTGCCACGGCCCGCCCACTGCCGTGCCCCACTGCGTTCCCGACCGCGCCACCGGCGACGGCGCCGAGTGCTGCGCCTGCGCCGGAGCGTTGGGGCGCAACGGCCACCGGCTCCGCATTGCAGACCTGGCGCGGTACCGCCACCTGCTGCACCACTGCAGTGCTGGAGACCACACGCCCAACGTCCTGCGCCGCCGCAGCGCCGCTGCACAGGATGATCGCCGCCGCTGCGGCCGCCGTTGCGTAGTCTTTCATGGCCAACTCCTCATGCCGACAAATTGCATCAAGGTAGTTTATTCCTGCACGTTGCGGTCAGCGTGGCGGCAATCCTGGATCAGGCGTAACAAATTGCCACCCTTCGAATGACGCCTGCGTACCGCGGTGGCGCCGCCAGGCGCGCGCCACCAGTCAAAGTGCCTTGAAAACGTCCCGCGCCGCCGCCACCGTGTCGGCGATATCGGCGTCGCTCAACGCGGCACTGACAAACCCGGCTTCGAACAATGCTGGCGCGAAGTAGATGCCGCGCTCCAGCATGCCGTGAAACAGGCGATTGAACGTCGCGCCATCCGAACGCATCACCTCGGCATAGTTTTGAGGCAGGCGATCGAGCAGGAAGAAGCCGAACATGCCGCCTTCGCTGTCGCCGCAAAAGGGAACTCCGGCCTCGTCCGCGGCCGACTGCAAGCCGCGCACCAGGGCGCGGGCTTTTGTCGCCAGGGAGTCGAAAAACCCGGGTCGAGCGATCTCGGCGAGGGTCGCGAGTCCACAGGCTGTGGCTACCGGGTTGCCGGACAGCGTGCCGGCCTGGTAGACCGGTCCCAACGGCGCCAATTGCTCCATCACCGCGCGCTTGGCGCCGAACGCGGCCAGGGGCATGCCTCCGCCGATAACCTTGCCCATGATCGTCATGTCAGGCTCAAAGCCCGGCAGCGCACTGGCATAGATGCTTTGCGCGCCGCCCAATGCCACACGGCACCCGGTCATTACTTCGTCGAATGCGAGCAACGCACCGTATTCGCTGCAGAGTTCGCGGCAGCGTTGCATGAAAGGAATGCTGGCGCGTACGAAGTTCATGTTGCCCGCGATCGGCTCGATCATCAGGCAGGCAATCTCTGCACCGTGTGTGGTGAAGGCCTGTTCGAGCTGTTCGATGTTGTTGTACTCGAGTACCAGCGTGTGCCGCACCACTTCCGGCGGCACGCCGGCACTGGTCGGGTGGCCATAGGTGGCCAGTCCCGAACCAGCCTTGACCAGGAGCGCGTCCGCGTGGCCGTGATAGCAGCCCTCGAACTTGATGAGCTTGTGGCGACCGGTGGCGCCGCGGGCAAGGCGGATGGCGCTCATGGCCGCCTCGGTACCCGAGCTCACCAGTCGCACCATGTCCATCGACGGCACCAGTCGCAACAGCTGCTCGACCAGTTCCACCTCGCGCAGCGTCGGAGCGCCAAAGGAAAAGCCGTCGAGCACCGCCGCCTGCACGGCCGCCAGCACGGCAGGATGTCCATGGCCCAGGATCATCGGGCCCCACGAGCCGATGTAGTCGATATAACGACGGCCTTCTTCGTCCCAGAAATAAGCACCCTGGGCACGTCTGACAAAACGCGGCGTGCCGCCGACCGCCTTGAAGGCACGCACAGGAGAATTGACCCCGCCAGGTATCACACGCTGCGCGCGCGCAAACAGTTGTTCATTGGTCTCAGTGTTTGGTTTCATGGGCCGGCAAATCGAAATCGGGAGCGATGGAGGTCAGATCCGGATCGGCGTCCAGGTCGGTGTCGCCTTGCGCCCAAAACAGGCGATCCGGGACAAGGTGTCCCATTCCAGGACGGAAACCTGCATCCAGGCAACGGTCCAGATAACCGAGGGCTTCCTTGACGGCTTCGGCAAGGTCGCTGCCGGTCGCAAGCAGCGCAGCCAGCGCTCCTGACAAGGTGTCGCCAGCGCCGGAAAAAGCGGCCTCGAAGCGTTCGAAGCGGCCGGTGTAGAGCACCGAATGGGGCGTTGTCAGCACGTTTTCGACGAACTGGTCCGGTGACGCGATGCCGGTGACAAGCGTGTATGGCACACCCATCGCGTTGGCTGCGCGTGCGATGTCGCGTGCACTCGGATTGCGGGACGAACTCCAGTCCGGCAATAACCAGCGCCATAACGTGCTGTGGTTTCCAACCAACACCGTGGTCTGGGGCAAAACCAGGTCCCTGAAGGCGTCCAGGTACAGATCGATCTGCACTTCGTTCCACCACGACAGGTTCGGCATGTATGCGACCAGCGGAACGTCCGCGTAATCGGCTGCAATCGCGGCGATAACGCTGAGGTTCTCGGCCGATCCGACGAAGCCGACCTTGATCACCTGCACCGTCACGTCTTCGAGAATCGTGCGTGCCTGCTCGGCTACGGCATCTTCGTCGAGTGGGAAGTGATCAAGAATCTCCGCGGTGTCACGTGCATAGGCTCCGGTGACAACGGTCAGCGCATGCGCTCCGACCGACGCAATCGCGCCGACGTCCCCGGACAAGCCCCCGGCGCCACTCGGATCGTTCGCATTGAAGACAAGTACACAGGCGGTTCGATCCGATTCCGGATCGTCCCCGGTTTCGGCGGGTTCGGGCGTGGGAGACATGGTCAAGCCTGTTGGGCCATCAGGCAGAATTTCGGTGGTTCCCGCGCGCTGGCGGCGATTCGCTGGGGCTGTCTCGATACAATGATTGCATTCTATTCGAAGGCCCCTTAAGCTGTGAGCGAATCTAAAACCTGGATGTGTCTGATTTGTGGCTGGATTTATGACGAGGAAACAGGTGCGCCGGACGACGGGATCGCACCGGGTACTAAGTGGGCCGATGTGCCGATGAACTGGACTTGTCCTGAATGCGGCGCACGCAAAGAGGACTTTGAGATGGTGCAGATCTGAGTCAAGCCGGTGCAGGTGCAAGCGATCAGCTTGAATGATTTTCAGCTCAGGAGCGCAGTCTTGTGAACACAACCGGATCGGCCTTCAAAGTCCTGGTGATCGACGACAGCAATACGATCCGGCGCAGCGCCGAAATCTTCCTGAAACAGGGTGGTCATGATGTCATGCTCGCCGAGGACGGGTTCGATGCCCTCGCGAAGGTCAACGATTACCAGCCCCACCTGATCTTTTGCGACATTCTGATGCCGCGCCTCGACGGCTACCAGACATGCGCGATCATCAAGCGCAATCCCAGGTTTGCACAGGTTCCGGTGGTGATGTTGTCGTCCAAGGACGGGGTATTCGACAAGGCCCGCGGACGCATGGTCGGAGCCCAGGACTACCTCACCAAACCCTTTACCAAAGATCAGCTGTTGCAGGCGGTTGCACAGGTCGGCGCGACGGTGGCAGGAGAAAATTGATGCCGATTAGCAATGTTTTGATCGTAGACGACTCGAAGACCGAACTGATGTTTCTGACCGACCTGCTGCAGAAGAACGGCATGTCGGTGAGGACCGCCCAGGGCGCGGACGAGGCGTTCAAGCGTTTGGCCGAAGAAAAACCGGACCTGATCCTGATGGACGTCGTGATGCCTGGGCAAAATGGATACCAGTTGACGCGATCGATCAGCCGGTCGCCCGAGTACACCGGTATTCCGATCATTCTTTGCACCAGCAAGAGCCTCGAAACCGACCGGGTCTGGGGCATGCGCCAAGGAGCGCGCGATTACATCACCAAGCCGGTCGACCCGGCCGAGTTGCTCGCCAAGATCAGGGCACTGGCCTGATCGGCCCGCAATCACATGGCCAATCGCGAAGCTATCAGGGAACTCCAGGCGCGGCTCGCGAGCCGTCTGAAGGCAGCCCGGGATGAAGGCTTGTCCGTCTCCTGGCTCGCCATCAAGTCGGGCGGGTTCAACTACCTTTTTCCACTCGCGCAATCGGGAGAGATTTTTCCGATCACGAGCCTGCAGCCGGTCCCGTACGCGCGGCCTTGGTTTCGCGGGGTGGTGAATCTGCGCGGCGGCCTGTTTGGCGTGGTCGACATCGCGCGCTTCGTGGCGGGTGATGCGGCCACGCGTCCCGAACTCGTCGCCCAGTCCGCGTCGAGCACCCCGGCCCAAGCAACGGTCGTGACGCTGAACGCGGCGCTCGAGGTCAATTGCGCGCTGATGGTCGATGCCTTGGCCGGACTGCGCAGCCCGGACGCATTCACGGCGGTCGAGGGCCCTGGTCCGGACGCCCCGTCGTATTTTGGAAACCGCTTCACTGATGCGAGCGGTGCGCACTGGCAGGAAATAAACCTTCAGACGTTGTCCCAACATCCGCTGTTCCTGAATATCACCGCTTAACGTAAGGCCCAACCATGTCCGTAGACCGGCTCAAGCGTTTTTTCTCCAAAACAGTCCAGGATTCCGAAGAAAGCTCAAGGATCAGCACGAGCCAAGGCAATGGCGGCCAAGATCCGGCTGCAACCGTCGCGCAGCAGGTTGCGCCGCAGCCGCAAGCCGGTGCCGAGGCAGCTTCCGCGTCGCAGAAGCCAGCGCGCGATCACATCACGCTGCCGATTCTGGGCACCAGGTCGGTCACCGAACACCAGCAGATATTGCTGATCGGTTTGGCTGTGATGTTGATCCTGCTCGGGATGGTGGCGGCATTCGCGCTCAGCGTCTCGAGTCGCGTCGGCCAGCAAATGGGGGCGACCGGGCAATCGCTGATGCAATCCCAGCGGCTGGCGAAGTCGGTCTCGCAGGCGCTCGTGGGTGGTGTCCAGGCCTTTCCGGATGTGGCCGACAGCGCAGGCGTGTTGGGCAAGACCGTCAAAGGCCTGAAATCCGGCGATCCGGACCTGCGACTGGATGCGGTGGACGCGGAGTACCAGGATGAACTCAACACCATCACGCCCTTGGTCGATCGCGCCGAGAAGAGCGCCGCCACCATCATGGCGCAGCAGAAGGTCCTGACCGAAATCGGAGCCGCGCTGCGCCAGATCAACCGCCAGTCCGCGGATCTGCTCGACATCGCCGAAGCCGTCTCGGCGCTCAAGGTGCAGCAAAATGCGCCGGCCAACGAGGTGTCCGCTGCCGGCCAGCTGGTGATGCTGACGCAACGCATCGGCAAGTCGTCGACCGAGTTCCTGACGCTCGAAGGTGTCAGCCCGGAGGCGGTTTTTCAACTTGGCAAGGACCTCAATTCGTTCAAGGACATCGCGCAGGGATTGCTGCAGGGCAGCACCGAGTTGCGACTGTCGGGAGCCCGCGACGCGCAGACGCGCCAGCAACTCGAATCGCTGCTCAAACTGTTCGAGCAGACCCGCGTCAAGGCCGGTTCGGTACTCGGAAACCTCCAGGGTCTGGTGGCCGCGCGCGCCGCGCAGGCGTCGATCGTCGCCGACAGCGAACCGCTGCGCCGTGGCCTCGAGGACCTGCAACAGAAGCTCTCGGCCCGCAACGGCATCGGCACCGAGTCACTGCTGACGCTCGTCATCGCCACCGCGCTTGCCCTTTTGTGCGCGTTCGGGCTGTCGTATATCCAGCTCAAGGAAGGACGCAACCGCCAGACCCTGGCGGAGTCCCAGATGCTCGACGCCGAGCGTCTGCAGCAAGACGCCAAACGGGTAAACGACGCCAACCAGGCCGCCATCTTGCGCCTGATGAATGAACTCCAGACGGTGGCCGAGGGCGACCTGACCCAGCAGGCAACTGTCACCGAGGACATCACTGGCGCCATCGCGGACTCGGTGAATTACACCGTCGAGGAGTTGCGCACGCTGGTGGCCAGTGTCCAGAACACGGCGTCGCGTGTAGCGCAAACCACCTCCGACGTCGACTCGACTTCCACCGAACTGCTTGCGGCCTCGAACGAACAGATGAACGAGATCCAGGCCACCGGCAAGTCGGTACTCGAGATGGCGAAGAGGATCAACCTGGTTTCGACTCAGGCACAGGAGTCGGCCGAGGTGGCGCGCCAATCTCTCAAGGCCGCCGAGTCGGGCTTGAAGGCGGTCCAGAACGCCATCGGTGGCATGAACTCGATACGCGACCAGATCCAGGAAACCTCCAAGCGCATCAAGCGTCTGGGCGAATCGTCCCAGGAGATCGGCGAAATCACCGAACTGATTTCAGACATTACCGAACAGACCAACGTTTTGGCACTCAACGCGGCGATCCAGGCCGCGTCGGCAGGCGAGGCCGGCCGCGGCTTCTCGGTAGTGGCGGAGGAAGTGCAGCGGCTGGCCGAGCGCTCAGCCGATGCCACGCGGCAAATCGCGGCACTGGTGCGCGCCATTCAGACCGACACACAGGACGCGGTGGCCGCCATGGAGCGCTCGACCCAGGGCGTCGTGGAGGGCGCCAAGCTTTCCGACAACGCCGGCACGCGACTGACGGAGATCGACCAGGTGTCGCGGCGCCTGTCGGATCTGATTCAACAGATCTCGGACTCGGCGTCGCGCGAGGCAGACCTGGCCAACTCGGTCGCCGACAGCATCCAGAATATTTTCGCGGTGACCGAACAGACCAGTGACGGTACCCGCGCCACTGCGGGCCAAGTGCGTGAATTGTCTCGAATGGCCGAAGAACTGCGTCAGTCGGTGGCCCGGTTCAAGATTGCCTGACGGCGGGCCGGCCGGGCTCGGGTCTTCCCAGGAGTGGTCTAGTTGATGCAAACATACTCAAATCCGACGGGCGAAAGCGAACTGGCCGCCAGCGATCTCGGGCCATTGGCCTGGGTCATGGACGAGCTTCGCAAGTCGCTCGATGGCGCCACCAAGGCGTTGCGTCGCTTCGTGCGCGATGCCGAATTGGCCCGCGGCTCGGATCTGGCTGAACTCGATGCCAGCCAGTTGCGTATCGCGCGCCAGCAACTTCACCAGGCCGTGGGCGCGTTGGAAATGGTGGGCCTCGGCTCGCCGGCGAAGGTTTTGCGGGCCATGGAGGCGCTGGCGCAGAAGTTCGTTCAGCGCCCGGAGCTGTGCAGTGACGACGCGGCGAGCAAGGTCGAACGCGCCAGCTTTGCACTGACGGAATACCTCGAAGGCGTGCTCAAGGGAAAACACGCGTCCCCTGTTGCGTTGTTCCCGCAATACCGTGACGTGCTGGACCTCGCAGGCGGCGAGCGCGTACACCCCGCGGACCTCTGGTCGCCGCAATGGCGCTGGGTCGATGCGCCGTTGCCGCATGCAGCGCCCGCATTGGCGTTCAGTCCCGCTGTGCGGGCGCGTGTGGACCAGTCTGTGCTCAATGTGGTGCGGTCCGGCGACCGGCACGCGGCCGTGGCGATGACCGAAATCAGTCTTGGCCTGGCAGCTTCGGCAGTTCAGCTCGAAGCGCGGGTGTTCTGGAAGATCTGCGCGGCCTTCTTCGAGGCGCTGGGTCGCGGGCTGTGTCTGGCGGACGTGTTTGTCAAACGAACCGCGTCACGCACCATCGCCCAGTACACCACGCTGGCCCGCGGCGAGTCGGGCGTGATCGACCGGCTTGCGCAGGACCTGCTGTTCTTCTGTGCCCAGTCGGTGCCCATCGCGTCTGCCGATACGCCGACACTGGTTGCCGTTCGCGAGGCCTACGGCCTTTCCCAGACCCGGCCGGTGGACTACGCCAAACCACAGTTCGGTCGATTTGACCCCGCCCTGCTGGTGCAGGCCAGAAAACGCATTGCAACCACGACCGAGACCTGGGCGGCGTTGGCGGGCGGCGATACCAATCGGCTCAAGTCCGCATCGGACCAGTTCGCCGCGGTTGCCGATTCGATGCTGAAGCTTCATCCTGAAAGCTCGGAACTGGCGCGCGCCCTGACACGGGTGATCGAATCCACGGTACGACTGGGTGAGCCGCCTGCGGCCCCGATCGCGATGGAGGTGGCGACTTCGGTCTTGTATCTCGAAGCCGCTTATGACGACCTCGATCCGACCGAGTCGCAGATGGCCGAGCGGTGCGCACGGCTTGCGCAGCGGCTCGATCGGGTGCTCGCCGGCGCGCAGCCCGAGCCCATGGAGGGATGGATGGAGGACCTGTACCGCAGGGTCAGTGACCGCCAGACGATGGGCAGCGTGGTGGATGAGTTGCACGCCACGCTCGGGCAGGTCGAAAAATCGCTCGACCAGTTCTTCAGGAATCCGAAGGACCGGGTTCCGTTGCACGAAGTGCCCAGCCAGCTGGCGCAGATGCGCGGTGTGTTTTCTGTTCTGGGCTTGGACCAGCCTTCGGTGGCGGCACTGCGCATGCGCGACAGCGTCGAAAAATTCCTGGTGGATGACATCGATGTGCGCGGCGACGGCACTGGTGTATTCGAGAAGCTTGGCAACAGCCTCGGGGCGATGGGGTTCCTGATCGACATGTTGAGCTACCAGCGCGCTCTGGCCAAGAAGCTCTTCGTGTACGACGACGAGCTCGGTGAATTGCGGCCGGTCATGGGGCGCGACAGGGCGGCGATGGAAGCGTCGGCCGCGCGCCAGGCGGCGACGGCCGAAGCTGCGGCCGAAGCCGTGGCGGCTGCGACCCCGGCCACCATGCCGCCTGTGGCGGCAACCGTTCCGCCTGTCACGGCGCTGCCAGTACCGGCCGTTGTTGCACCGGTGCCGGCGGGTGCTCTCGACGACGAAGAAGCAGAAATGCGCGACATCTTCCTCGAAGAGGCGCGTGAGGTCGTGCAGACTGGTTTGGCGGCGGTCAAGGCATTGCGTGATTCGCCGTCCGACCTCGGGGAACAGACTACTTTGCGCCGGGCCTTCCATACTCTCAAAGGCAGCTCGCGCATGGTCGGCTTGAACGAATTCGGCGAGGCGTCATGGGCCATGGAGCAACTCGTCAATACGTGGCTGGCCGAACAAAAGCCGGCCAGTGACGACCTGATCGACCTGTCGGAGGACGCGATGCGCCAGTTCGGCCGATGGGTCGAAGACATCGCCGCGGCGGCATCGACGCCGTGGTCGGCGCTGCCATTTCGTGCTACGGCGGATGGCCTGCGACTGGACAATGTGCGTCTGGTCCTGACCGCCCCCGCGGCGACGGAGGTCGGGCTTGTGCCGCAGCCGGTGGCAGTGCCGCAGCCAGTGGCAGTGCCGGAGCCGGTGGCAGTGCCGCTGCAGGTGGCCGTGCCGCAGCCCGTGGCAGTGCCGCAGCCAGTGGAGGACGAGCTGCCGGTAGCGGTCGCGCACGCGGAGGCGGTCGCCG
>JANLQZ010000273.1:0-1613 GCA_031368125.1 Betaproteobacteria bacterium | reverse complement strand
TGGCCCATTTCCGCATACAGGGACTGGGCCGAGAGTTTGCCGGCTTCCACATGCGCGCGCAGCGAGCCGAACTGCCCGCCCTTGCACTGGCCCCAGTCGTCCACCACCAGCTTGGACATGATGTCGGTCAGGCTGAGTTCGACCGCACTCATGGTGCCGTAGGGCACCACGAACGCGCCGGGCTTGATCCATGCGGTCTTGAGCAGCGGCGTCGGTTCGCGCAGGCGCGATGCCTCGACCACGATGTCGGCGCCCGCCACCGTGTCGTGCCAGTTGTCGCACACCGTGACCGGCTTGCCCAGGTCCTGCGACAGCCGTGCCCCGAACGCGTCGCGGCTCTCGGGCCGGGCCGAATGGACCCGGATCTGGTCGAAGTCGAACAACTTGTCGAGCAGGCGCACGTTCCAGTAGGCCGTGCCACGCGCACCGATATGGCCCAGCACCTTCGCGTCCTTGCGCGCCAGGTATTTGGCGCCGATGGCCGTCACCGCGCCGGTGCGCATGTCGGTGATCGCGGTGGCATCGATGACGGCCACCGGAATGCCGGTGCGCGGGTCGAACAGGTTCAATATGCCGACTTCGGACGGCAGGTCCTGGCGGTAGTTGTCGACAAAATCGCCCACCACCTTGACGCCGGCCAGGTTGATCGGCGCGCCGATGGCGCCGCGCAACACATTGAAATGCCCCTCCACGCCGGCCTTGGGCGCCAGGTGCATGCGCGGCTCGATCACGCATTCACCGCGCCCCTGCGCGGCCAGGCTGGTCTCGATGGCCTGCAGGATTTCGTCGTCGGTGACCGCCAGCGCCTCGACGTCCAGGCCGTTGAGGTAGGTGATATAGATGGGTTTCATGCGCGAACGCTCGTCAGGGTCGCACCAGCAAGGCGGCGCAACGGACGTCGGTACTCCATGGCGCGCAGGTCCTGCTGGCGACCGGCGACCGATGTACAACACCGGCGGCATGGGTCGTTCCGGGGTTCGTGCATACCGAAGGTCTCCTGGATTACTGGATCGGTCGAACAGGTCCGGATGTTAGCCGCCTGTGCCCGCGTTTGCAGGGGCAGCACGGATATGTCCCTGCGCGGCGCGGCGCGGCGCGGCGCGGCGCGGCGCGGCCTTCAGCGGATCACCACCACGTCGATTGGTTCCTCGATGCCGGCGCAATTCCGGCCCGCCCTCACCTCGCTGGCCCGGGTGCCGGTGTATCCCTGCCCGAGCGCCCGCTGCAGGGTTTCGGTGGTGGTGAGTGCACGCACCTGTTCCACCTTGGTGTGGTTCTGCAACTTGGCCGCGCGGTTGACCGGGTCGCCGATCACGGCGTATTCGAGCCGGCCCTCGTCCCCGATCGCACCGCAGGTCACGGTGCCGACCGCCACACCGATGCCGACACCGGGCGCGGGAAGCTGGCGCGCGCTGCGCGCGTCGGCCCACGCGCCCATGGCGTCGAGCAGCTGTTCGGCGGCGCGCAACGCGTCGGCGGCGTAGGTCTGCGACGCGCCGGTGGCGCCAAAAGTGATCATGATGCCGTCGCCCAGGTAGGTGGTGATGCTGCCGTGGTGTTGCCGCACGATCGGCACCGCCAGCTTCTGGTACTCGCCCAGCAGGGCGATCAGG
>JANLQZ010000272.1:0-4586 GCA_031368125.1 Betaproteobacteria bacterium | reverse complement strand
CCGGGAGTAGACCCCGCCGCCCTGCGAGATCAGCCCCTTGTCGTAGTCCTCCCAGCTCGAACGCGGCAGGGCAAACAGGCGCTGCCGCTCGGCGAAGGAGAGCGCAGGGTCGGGTGCCGGGTCGATGAATATGTGGCGGTGGTCGAACGCCAGCACCAGCCGGATGTGCTGCGACAGCAACATCCCGTTGCCAAACACGTCACCTGACATGTCGCCGATGCCCGCGACCGTGAAATCGGTGGTCTGGGTGTTGACCGAGATCGACCTGAAATGGCGTTTGACCGACTCCCAAACGCCGCGCGCGGTAATGCCCATCTTCTTGTGGTCGTATCCCACCGAACCGCCGGACGCGAATGCGTCGCCGAGCCAGAAGCCATAGTCGGCGGACACGCTGTTGGCGATGTCGGAGAAGGTCGCGGTGCCCTTGTCGGCCGCCACCACCAGGTACGGGTCGTCGGCGTCATACCGGACCACGTCCATGGGCGCCACCACGGCGCCCTTGAGCACGTTGTCGGTGATGTCGAGCAGGCCGGACAGGAACAACTTGTAGCAGGCCACGCCCTCGGCCATGAAAGCATCGCGCTCGCTCGCGGGCGGCGCGTTCTTCAGCACAAAGCCACCCTTCGAGCCGACTGGCACGATCACCGTGTTCTTGACTTGTTGCGCTTTGACAAGGCCCAGGATTTCCGTTCGGAAATCCTCGCGGCGATCCGACCAGCGCAGACCGCCACGCGCCACCTTGCCGCCGCGCAGGTGCACCCCTTCGACGCGCGGCGAATAGACCCAGATCTCGAACAGCGGTTTGGGTTCAGGTACACCCGGCACCTGGCGTGGATCGAGCTTGAAGGACAGGTAGGGCTTGCTGCCTCCGGCGGCGGATCGTTGCCACAGGTTGGTGCGCAGGGTCGCGCCCACTGCGGCAAAAAACTGCCGCAGAATGCGGTCTTCGTCCAGGCTCGCGACGCCGGCCAGGCTGGTCTCGATCGTCTGGCTCAGAAGTTCCTGGGCCCGGTCCCTGTCGGCCGACTGTGCAGGGTCGAAACGGGCATGGAACAGGCCCACGAGGTCTTGCGCGATATGCGCATGGCGGTTGAGCGCGGCTTCGATGTAACTCTGGCTGAAACCGAACCCGAGCTGCTTGAAGTAGCGCGTATAGGCGCGCAACACGCTGATCGCTCGCGCGTCCAGATCGGTGGTCAGCACCAGCTTGTTCAGGTCGTCGCTTTCCACCTCGCTGCGCCACGCCAGTGCGAACAGTTCTTCGAAGCGCCCCTTGATGCTCGACAACTCGGCGCCGGGGGGCAGTTGCAGCCCAAGGTCATGGATCCACAAGGCGTCGCTGCCGATGCGGTACGGATGCTCGTCGAGCACCCGCGCACCCATGTGCTCGAGCACCGGCAGCGAGTCGGACAGCGCCACCTTGGACGTGTTGTAGATCTTGAAGCGCAGGAAGCCCGGCTCGGCGTTGAGTGGCCGGTACAGCCGCACGGCCAGCGGCGCGGTGGCCGACAGGGCGGCCAGCAGGTCGGCGTCTTCGGCCGCTACCGCGGCGGAAAAGTCTTCCCGGTACGCGGTCGGAAAGGCCGTGGCAAAACGGTGCGACAACACCAGGCCCAGGCCTTCCCCGTGCGCGCGCAGCAGTTCGGCCGTGCAGTCGTCTTCCCAACGCTGGGCCAGGCGGCCAATGCGCGCTTCCAGCGCATCCTGGTTCGCGAGCGTCGGCGCATGGCCCTTGGCCCGCACCAGGTAGTGGATCCGGGCCAGCGGGCTGTCGGTCAGCATCGGGGTGAACTCGAGCGACTGGCCATCCAGCGCGGCCATCAGCTCGGCCCCGACCTTGACGCGCAGTTCGGTGTTGTAGCGGTCGCGCGGCACAAATACCTGGGCCGAGGTGAAGCGGCCAAACGGGTCACGGCGCAGGAACAGGCGGCTGCGCTGGCGTTCCTGCAGTCGAAGGATGCCGACCGCATGCTCGGTCAGCGTCGCCGCGTCGATCTGGAACAACTCGTCGCGCGGGTAGGCGTCGAGCACGGACTGCAGCGACTTGGCGCCGTGGCTGTCGGGCACCACGCCGGCGCTGGCCATCACCTGTGCCGCATGCCGGCGCACCTGCGGTATGTCGGACACGGCGGCCGAGTACGCGGTCGAGGTGTACAGGCCGAGGAAGCGTGCTTCGCCGACCACCTGTCCGGCATCGTCGAAGCGTTTGACGGCAATGTAATCGAGCCAGGCCGGCCGGTGCACGGTGGCCCGGGTCATGGCCTTGGTCACCAGCACCAGTTCGTCCGCGTCGATCAGTGCCACCGCCTCGGGTGGCAACTGCGTCTCTGCCGTTTGCACGGCGCCGCGCAGGATGCCCAGCCCCGAGTCGGCGCGGGCCACCAGGAAAACCCGGTCACCTTCGCGCTTGAGGTCGTAGTCCCGGGCCCCCAGAAACGTGAAGTGCCGGTCCTGCAGCCAGCGCAGGAACGCAATACCCTCCTGCTTGTTGGTGTCGGACAGGGGTGACCGGGCCGACGCGAGGCAGACTTCGTCGACGTGCGCCAGCATCGCGCTCCAGTCCTGCACCGCGCAGCGCACGTCGCCCAGCACCCGGTCCAGTTCATCAGCCAGCTTTTCGCGCTCGACGGTGCTGACGATGCGGTCGCACTCGACCATGATCAGCGACTCCACGCTGCCCGCGGTCCTGCCGGCGCCGGCCGCCGTTACGCTGCCGACGTGGGTGATCCGGCCCTCGGCACTGCGCTGCACCGACAGCAGCGGATGGACGATCCAGTGCGCCGTGCGGCCGCCACGGTTGACCGCCATGGTGACGGAGTCGACCAGGAACGGCATGTTGTCCTGGACGATCTGGACCACGGTATGGTCACTCACGAAACCGTCTTCCGCCAGGGTCGGGTTGAACACCCGGATGCGCGCGGTGGCGGCTGCGCGCGGCGCGTCCAGCAGCCGCCAGTGTGCGTTCGCGAGCGCAAACAACGTGGCTGATCCCCGTGCCAGGCATTCGTCCGGATCCGCACTCTCGAAATAGGCCGCCATGAAACTGCCCATCCGGTCCCCGGCCGGGCCGGCGTGCGCCTGCGTATAGGCCATCAATTCGGTCAGGTCGGTGGTGGTCATGTCTGCTCCGTCTTAAGTGGGACGCAAAATTCTAGGTGGCGCACCGGCTTTTCGGTGCGCCGGATTGGCGCCGAACATGGCCTTATGCGAGAGTTGCATCGCCGCGGCAGCGGCGTGGGCGGCCGCCTCAGCGTGCCAGCGCGGAGATGTCCACGAACGAACCGACGTCGGGAAAGTCGGCTTTCATCCAGCCGTATTTGAGTGCCAGTGCACCCATCACCGGCACCGGCAGGGTGTCGATGGCCTGCGCATCGGAAGTCGGCGCGTCGGCCAGGCGGCCGGCAAGGTGCAGGACGCCGGCCATCGGCGACATCGGTTTTTCAGCCAGCGGGTCCGATGCCAGCAACAGGGCATGCACGATGTCGAACGGGAAATTCCAGCGCCGGGCGAGTTCGGCCGTCACCTCGCCCTCGTCAAAGCCAACCAGGGTCTTCTCGCGTTCCCAGCGCTCGCCGCCGGCGCAGGGCATCTGCTCGATCTCTTGCACCGCCTGCGGCGCCGCTTGGGCAATGATCAACTCGCCCAAGCGCAGCATGAGGCCAGTCAGCCAGGCCTTCTGGCGATCGACTTTCAGAGTGTCGTCCAGTCCGCCGGCAAGCCATTGCGCATAACCGGCGCAATACACGCTGTAGCGCCAGAATCGGTCGGCGTCGATGCCCTCCGGCATCGAAAAGGCGTTGTGCAGGCACGCCGACAGCGCGAGGGCGCGCACTTTCGACAATCCCACGAGGCTCAGGGCGGTGTCCAGTGTCGCCACCTGGCGCGACAGGCCGAAAGCGGCGCTGTTGGCCAACGCGAGCAGTTTGGCGGTGAGCGCCGGGTCCTTGCCGATCAGCGCATGGATCTTGGAGATCGGTGTGTCGTCGTCGTCCAGCGTGGTGATCAGGGCCAGGCCGACCTCGGGCATCACGGGCAGCGCGACGGATTTGAATAAAGTGGAGATATCGGACATCGTCGCTCCTTGGGGCAACCGGGGTTGCCGGGGTGGTTTGTCGTACCGCATTCTTACCGATTCCACGGCGCCCGGCACAGTGGCGACAATGAGATCTTTTCAAGACTGCACGCACCATGAAATTTGCCACACGACTCGACAACGTCGAGACCTCGGCGATTCGGGAATTGTTCAAGTTGCTGGGCAAACCCGGCATCATCAGTTTTGCCGGCGGATTTCCGGACCCCGCGCTGTTCGACGTGCCGGGCATTCGGGAGTCCGCCGACGCGGTGCTGGCCGACAACCCGGGGCCGGTGCTTCAGTACGGTGCCACCGAGGGTTACCAGCCGCTGCGCGAGGGCATTGCCGCATTCATGCAGGCCAAGGGCGCCACGGTGGCGCCCGAAGGCCTGATCGTCACCACCGGCAGCCAGCAGGCCCTCGACCTGATCGGCAAGACGATGATCTCGCCCGGTGACAAGGTGATCGTCGAGGCGCCGACCTTCCTGGCCACGATCCAGTGCTTCAGGCTGTA
>JANLQZ010000264.1:0-5287 GCA_031368125.1 Betaproteobacteria bacterium | reverse complement strand
TGGTCGACTTCACCGACAAGTACTACAACACGCCGAGCAAGATCGTGGTCAAGAACAGCATCAAATTCACCGACCTCGCGTCGCTCAAGGGCAAGAAGATCGGCGTGCTCAAGGGCAGCACGCAAGAGAAATACGCCAACGCCGAACTCAAGAAGGTCGGGGTCGTGGTCACGCCGTACGAGGCCCAGGACCAGGTCTACCTGGACATCAAGTCGGGCCGCCTCGACGGCACCGTGGCCGACGTGATCGAAGTCACGGGCGGTTTCCTGAGCAAGCCCGAAGGCAAGGACTACGGGGTCGTGGGGCCGGAGCTGTACGTTCCCAAGTACTTCGGCACCGGCGCCGGCTTCGCGATCCGCAAGGGCGACACCGCCCTGAAGACCGAGCTCAACGGCGCCATCAAGGCGATCCGCGCCAACGGCACCTACAAGAAGCTCAACGACAAGTACTTCAAGATCGACGTCTACGGCAAGTAGCCCGCCCGCGTTGGACGCCGCCCGGGGCGGGCGCCGACCCGCCGGTGGCCCGACAACTGCCCCGCGCTGAAACTGCGTTTTGTCCGCCTACTACTCGTCGATTCTCTACGGCGCCCTGCTCACCGTCGGGGTGTCACTGGCAGCGCTGGCGGTCTCGGTCGTGCTGGGGCTGCTCGGGGCCGGCGCCAAGCTCTCGGGCAACCGTGCGCTGGTGGCGCTGGCCACGGTCTACACCACCATCATCCGCGGCATACCGGAACTGGTGCTGATGCTGCTGGTCTTTTATGGCGGCAGCATCGGCATCAACAACCTGCTCGAGCTCTCGGGCACCGGGGCCACGCTCGAGATCAACCCGTTCACGGCCGGGGTGCTGACGCTCGGATTCATCTACGGCGCCTATATGACCGAGACTTTCCGCGGCGCAATCCTGGCCATCCCGCGCGGCCAGTTCGAGGCCGCCGCCGCATTCGGCATGGGCCCGGTCCAGGTCTTCCTGCGCATCACCGCGCCGCAGATGGTGCGTTACGCCCTGCCCGGCTTCACCAACAACTGGCTGGTGCTGATCAAGGCCACTGCACTGGTGAGCCTGATCGGCCTGCAGGAGATGACCTACCTGGCCAAACAGGCCAGCGCGGCCACCCGTTCGCCGTTCGCATTCTTCCTGTTCACCGCCACCCTGTTCCTGGTCTACACCTGGGTCTCGCTGACCGTGCTGCGCCGGCTGCACGTGCGCTACAGCCTGGGCGCCAAGCGAGGCGAGTTGTGAACTGGGAAGTCATATTTCGCGAGGAAAGCCTGGCCATGTATGGCGAAGGGCTGCTCACGACGCTGGGGCTGCTGGCCTCCTCGCTGGCGCTGGGCGGCGTGCTGGCGCTGGCGTTCGCACTGGCGCTGACCGGACCGAGCAGACTGCTGCAGCGCATCGTGGGGGCCTACACCTTCGTGATCCGCGGCACCCCGCTGCTGATACAGGTCTACATGATCTATTACGGCCTGGCCCAGCTGGACTGGATCCAGGCGCGCTGGGACACGGTCTGGCCCTGGACCCATTTCAAGGAGCCGTTCTTCTGCGCGCTGCTCGCGTTCAGCCTGAACACCGCCGGCTACACGGCCGAAATGCTGGCCGGCGCCATCCGCGAGACCAATGCCGGCGAAATCGAGGGCGCGCAGGCCTTCGGCATGAGCCGCTTCCAGCTCATGCTTCGCATCGTGTTGCCCAGTGCGATGCGGCGCACCTTGCCCGCCTACAGCAACGAAGTGGTCATGATGCTGCACAGCACCAGCCTGGCCAGCGCCGTGCCGGCCATGCTCGACCTGACCGCCGCCGCGAGCCGCATCTACTCCGATTTCTACCTGCCCTTCGAGGCCTATCTTTTTGCCGCGGCAATCTACCTCAGCTGCACGTTCTGCCTGATCGGCGTGTTCAAGCTGCTCGAGCGGCATTTCCTGGCGCACCTGGCGCCCAGAAAACACTGAGCCGCGAAACGGCTAACCCACCCCGAACCATGCGCCGCATCGACCACCTTCTTTCTGGCCACAGCCTGGGACACCAGACCACCGTGACCAGCCTGCACTTCGGCACTCCCGGCACCCGGCCCAAGGCCTACATCCAGGCCAGCCTGCACGCGCAGGAACTGCCCGGCATGCTGGCGGCGCACCATCTGCGCGCGCTGCTGGAACAGGCCGAACAACAGGACACGCTGCAAGGCCAGGTGGTGCTGGTGCCGGTCGCCAACCCGATCGGCCTGGGGCAACGGCTCGACCACCAGCCCATGGGGCGTTTCGAACTCGGCAGTTCAGAGAACTTCAACCGCAACTACCCCGACCTGGCCGGCGCCGTGTTTGCAGATGTGTTGGGCCGGCTGGGGCCGGATGCACCCGCCAACGTGGCGCTGGTGCGTGATGCGGTAACCAGGTACCTCAAGGACTGGCAACCCGCGACCACGCTGGAAAGCCTGCGCAAGACCCTGGTGGGCCTGGCCTTCGATGCCGACCTGGTGCTCGACCTGCATTGCGACAGCGAAGCGGTCCTGCACCTGTACACCGAGACGCCGTGCTGGCCGCGCATCGAGCCGCTGGCGCAACTGCTGCAGTGCCGCGCCGTGTTGCTGGCCACCGGCGCGGGCGGTGTGTCGTTCGACGAGTGTTGCTCGAGCCTGTGGTGGCAACTCGCCGACCGGCTCGCCGCTGCGGGCGACAGCGGTCGAACGCCGTGCCCGCTGCCCCAGGCCTGCGCCAGCGCCACGGTCGAGTTGCGCGGCCAGGCCGACGTGGCGCACGCGCTGGCCGATACCGACGCCAAGGCGATCTTCAGCTTCCTGCACCATGCGGGCATGGTGGCGGGGGATGCGCCCCGTCTGCCGCAGCCGGTCTGTGCCGCCACGCCGCTGGCCGGGGCGCAAAGTGTCAAGGCGCCGACTGCCGGCATCCTGCTGTTTGCCGCCCAGACCGGCGACTATCTGTGCGTCGGCGACCCGGTGGCCGAGATCATCGACCCGATCGCCAACACGGCGTTAACGGTGCAGGCCGAAGTGGCCGGCGTGTTGTACGCGCGCACTAGCCACCGCTACGTGCTGGCCGGCGACGAACTCGCCCACATCGCGGGAAACGTGCCGTTTCGCAGCGGCAACCTGTCGAGTTACTGAGTTGCGGCGCCGATCGATCCACCGAAGACAGGGCCCGCGGCCGCATCGCCAAAGTCCCTCCCGCCTATTCCAGGAATACCGTCCATGAACGACAAACCGCTCAAACTCCAGGCGCTCGACATCCACAAGCGTTTCGGCACCAACGAAGTGCTCAAGGGCGTGTCGCTGGAGGCGCGCGCGGGGGACGTGATCAGCATCATTGGCAGCTCCGGCTCTGGCAAGAGCACGTTTTTGCGCTGCATCAACCTGCTCGAGAAACCCAACCAGGGCCGCATCCTGGTGGCCGGCGAGGAGCTCGCGCTCGCGCTCGGCAAGGACGGCGAACTGCGTGCCGTCGACGCCGGGCAGCTGCAGCGGCTGCGCACCAAACTCGCCATGGTGTTCCAGCACTTCAATTTGTGGGCCCACCTGACGGTGCTGCAGAACATCATCGAAGCGCCGGTGCATGTGATGAAGGTCCCGCGCGACGAGGCGGTGGCCCGCGCGCGCAAGTACCTGGCGCTGGTCGACCTGTCCGACATGGAAGACCGCTACCCGGCGCACATGAGCGGCGGCCAGCAGCAGCGCGTGGCGATCGCGCGCTCGCTGGCGATGGAGCCCGAGGTGATGTTGTTCGACGAACCCACCAGCGCCCTCGACCCCGAGCTGGTGTCCGAGGTGCTCAAGGTCATGCGCACGCTGGCGCTCGAGGGCCGCACGATGGTGGTGGTGACGCACGAGATGGGTTTTGCGCGTGAAGTGGCCAACCATCTGATCTTCCTGCACAAGGGCCTGATCGAGGAACAGGGCGTGCCGGCCGAGGTGTTGTCGAACCCGCGCAGCGAGCGCCTGGGGCAGTTCCTGTCGGGCAGTCTCAAGTAGCGCCTTGCAGGGTGTGTCCGGGCTCGCGCCGGGCACTGCTGGCGGCCTGCCGCGGGCTGACCCGTGGCCCCGTGGCGGCCGGGCCGCGGCGTTTGACGCGCGTTGGCCGGCGGCGGATACTCCCGGTAATACGCCATTCCAGCAACAGGAGGACAAGATGCCAACCAGCAGCTTCAAGACCCTGGCCACCCACCGGCCCACATCCCGGGTTCTGGTGCAGCAGCCCGACACGCAGCGCCCGGTCACCGTGCACTCGCCGGCATTGGAGGTGATGACCGATTTCACCCGCCTGCATTCGGTCACGATCGCACCCGACGCCTCGCTTTTCGACGCCAACCAGACCATGGTCGCGCGTGGTGTGCGCCTGTTGCTCGTGGTCGACGCGGCGCAGACCCTGCTGGGCATCGTCAGCGCGCGCGATACGCTGGGCGAGCGGCCGATGCAACTGGCGCACCAGGGCAAGGGCAACCTGTTCGAACTGACGGTGGCCGACCTGATGCATGGCGTGGGCGAAATCGACATGCTGGACTTCAACGACGTGCGGCATGCCAATGTGGGCGACCTGGTTGCGACACTCAAGACCCTGGGTCAACACCACCTGCTGGTCGCGGTGACCGACGCGGGCACCGGGCAACGCCTGGTGCGCGGTGTCTTCTCGGCCACGCAGATCGGGCGCCAGCTCGGCGTCGAGGTCCAGACCTTCGAAGTCGCGCGCACGTTCGCCCAGATCGAGGCGGCGCTGGCGGGCTGACCTCGACGCACGTGGTACGGCAAGGTTGGTGTCGCATCGACTGCCGGCGGCGCGAACCGATTGCTGACGCTTCGACTCCAGGAGGTACGACCATGCGTGGATTTCCGACCCGTCGCCGGGCGGTCGTGTGTGCTCTGGCCGCGCTCGCCACACCGGCCGGCTTCGGCCAGCGTGCCGGGCGTGTCGGCTGGCTCGCCCTGACCTCACACGGCATGTATGCCGACGTCACCTCGCGTGGTTACCTCAAGGGCCTGGCAGAGGCCGGGTACGTCGAGGGGCGCAACCTGCTGCTGGAGCGGCGCTCCGCCGAAGGCGATGTCTACAAGTTGCGCGCGCTGGCGCGCGAGCTGGTGCAGGCCCGCGTGGACGTCATATTTGCGCCGGCCAAGATCCTGGCCGACGCGGCGTGGGCGGCCAGCCGAAGCATCCCGACCGTGATCGCCACGGTGACCGACCCGGTGGTGGTCGACTATGCGGTGTCGCTGGCGCATCCGGGCAAACACATCACCGGGGTCACGACGGCCAATGCCGAGCTGATCGGCAAACGGCTGCAG
>JANLQZ010000237.1:0-14132 GCA_031368125.1 Betaproteobacteria bacterium | reverse complement strand
TCGGCTTGTAATTTATGCTCCACGCTTCCTTCCCACATTCAGTCACCCTCATGCAGTTGCGCTTCGCTTCGTTCGCTGTGATCAACTTACGGTGGGACTTTCACCCACAGGAGTACGCCCATGCTGGGCGCACAGGAGGAGGCCGCAGGCCGGGGGACACGAGCAGAGCCGCCCAGTCAGCGCCCTCGGCTCGTCAACGCCCGGCTCCCTTTCTTGGCATATGAGAGCAATTCGGTACCAGGCGCGCTTGCATCTGGGCCGGCAGGTGCGTGGCGCCGTGCCGGCCCGGCTTGTGCTTCGGTGCGCTGGCGCACAGCCGGCATCAGGCAGCGGGGCAAAAATTGGGACCGCATCACAGGAGAACGACATGGACAAATCCGATCCGCCGACATCGTTCGGCGTCTTCAAGCCGGTAGGCCATACGGTGATCGCGTTCGAGTCCGCCGAACTCGTGCAGGCAGCGACCAGCGCACTGCTGGCGCAGGGATTCGAGGCCTCGGACATGGTGCGTTACACGCCCGGCGAGATGGTGGCCCAGGTCGACGCCCAGGTGGCAAACGCCAGCCCGCTGGCGTCGGTCGGACAGGACCTCAACCTCATCATGGCGCACCGCGCGCTGGCCGAGAAGGGATGCAGCTTCCTGGTGGTGCATGCCCCCAACGCCAAGACCGCCGCCAGCGTGGACAAGGTGGTGCACAGCATGAACGCCTCGGCCGCGCAACGTTACGGCATGTTCATCGTCGAGGAGCTGGTCGATCCGCCCGCGGGGACGGTGCAGAGCTTCGAATCGCCGGACAAGGGCCTGGACCTCGCCATCCCGGGTGAAAACACGGTGTGATGGCGCTCAGTCGCCGTGCCGCGCTTCCTGCAGGTCGATCTCGCGCACCAGTCGGCGCACGGTGGTCTCCCGGATTCCCGCGGCGCGCCCCGCCGCAATGAGTTCCTCGCGTTCGGCCTGCAACCCGACCAGCCGCAGCTGGCGCTCGATACCGTCGACCCGGCCCGGCAGCGAGGACGCCCGGTCGTCGCCGCCGTAGCGCTCGACGCGATGGCGGTACAGGTCGGCGATACGCGTCGACGCATCGGTGTAAAGACCGGCATCGGCGCGTCCGGCGGCCAGGGTCTGGCCGGCGGCAACCACCGCGCGCAGTGCCGCCTCGGCAGCTTGCGTGCGCACGCGGTGCTCGGCGGCGCGCTGTGACGGGTCCGGCGGCAGCTGCAGGCCCCGCAACAGGGGCGGCAGGGCGAGACTGGCCACCAGCAGCGACAACACGATCACGCCGGCGGCCAGGAATATCGCCAGATCGCGTCCCACCAACGGGGTTCCGTCGCCCAGGCTCATCGGCAAGGTCAGCACACCCGCCAGCGTGATGGCGCCGCGCACACCGGCCAGCGACATGACCATCACCAGACGCCAGCGGCGCGGTGGTGCACCACTGCCGCCAGCCGCAAACGTATGCCGCAGCGACACCCACACCCAGGCAAAACGCAGCACCGCCAACGCGCCGACGATGCCCGCCACGTACACGGCCAGCCACCATGGGTTGTGGTGCCCGGTGAGCAGCACCGTGTGGGGTGCGGCGTCGACAATCGACGGGATCTGCTCGCCCAGCAGCACGAAGATGCTGCCGTTGGCGGCGAACTGCACGGTTTCCCAGACGGCAGTACGGCGGATGCGCGTGGTCGCCTGCCAATGCGTGTGCGGCGCAAAACCCATCGTGATGCCGGCGGCGACGACCGCCAGGATCCCGGAGACGTGCACTTGCTCGGCCAGCAGGTAGACGCCCGACGGGATCAGCAACGTGACCAGGATCTGGGCCGCGCCGTCCTGTCCCACCAGGGCGGCGGCGCCGGGCCGGCTGTTGGTCACCAGCCAGGTCACCGCGGTGCCGATCGCCAGGCCGCCGAGCGCCACCCACACAAAACTCGCCAGTGCGTCCGGCAGCGAGAACACACCGGTCAATGCGGCGGCGACCGCGAAACGCAAACACACCAGGCCCGACGCATCGTTGAACAGCGACTCGCCCTCCAGGACGTGGCGCATTCGGGTGGGGATCGGCGTGCGCGCCGCGATCGCTCCCAGCGCCACCGGGTCGGTCGGCGCGACCACCGCCGCCAATGCGAAAGCCACCGGCAGCGGCAGCGCGGGAATCAGCCAATGCACCAGCAGGCCCAGACCCAGCACGGTGAACACCACCAGGCCCAGCGCCAGCCGCAGCACCGTGCCCGTGTTGCGCAGCAGTTCGTCCTTGGGAATGCGCCAGCCGTCGAGAAACAGCAGCGGCGGCAGCAACAGCAGGAAGAAAACTTGCGGGTCCAGCTCCACCGAGCTCAGGCTCGAGTAGTAGATCGCGGCACCGAGCGCGATCTGCACCAGCGGCGCCGGCAGGCGCGTGACGCGCGCGATGAAGCGGCTTGCCACGACCGCAAGCAGCATGACCAGGACGATGCCAGTTGCTTCCACTGCCGCCATCGTGCGCCGGTGCGGCACCCCGGTCTGTGCCGTGGCGCACAGACCAGGGCGCCGGCCCGGCGGCAGGATGCAGGCGGTGCTGGCGCGCCGCCGCTGGCGGCGCCCAGACCGGTTTGCAAAGCTTGACACGGCGTCTACGCCGCGTTCACACCCCGCCCCTATCCCTGGATTCATGTTGCCTGATGACGGCCTGTTCCATGCCGACCCCGGTTGCTGAGCCCGGCGCGCGGGCTGCCGTTCGCGCTGGGGGGCGCGGTGTGGCTGCTGGGCGGTCGCGCATCGCTCGTTACTCCGGGCGCCGCCCCGCCGCGCGGCGCGCATGGACCCGATCGAGGCGCTGCGGCACGAATGACCCACAGCGCCGGTGCTGCCGGTGGGGCAGGAACGCCGGCGGCCTGCAGGCAGGCCAGTGGTCAGTTTCCCAGGAATTCGCCCACCGGCTTGAGGTCGTCCACGCGGTCGCAGACGGCCTTGATCGCCACCAGGATCGGCACCCCGAGCAACAGGCCCCACACGCCCCACAACCAGCCCCAGGCCAGCACGCCCACGAAGACCGCCACCGGGTTCATCTTGTTGGTGCGGCTGGCCAGCCAGGGCGTCAGCGCGAACGCCTCGATGAAGTGGATGGTCAGCGAAATCCCCCCTACCAGCAGCGCGACCTTGAGCGAACCGAACTGCAGGAACGCCACCAGCGCAGAGCCGGAGGTCATGACCACGCTGCCGAAGTACGGAACCAGATCGAGCACGCCCGCGGCAATGCCCCATACCGCCGCGTTCTCCATGCCGATGGCCAGGAACGCCATCCAGGTCGCCAGCCCCACCAGGCAACTCGTGAACAGCTGCACCAGCATGTAGCGCTGGATCTGCTCGTGGATCTGGTTGAGCGCCTGCAGCGTGATCTTCTTGCTGCTCAGCGTGGGGCCGGCCAGTTTCACCAGCTTGCGCCTGAAGCTGTCGCCGGACGCCAGCAGGAAGAACGTGATCATTGCCACCACGCCGATCTGGCCCAGCATGCCCAGCAGTCCCAGCGTGCCGCTCCACAGGTGGTCCTTGATGTTGAACTTGGGCTTTTCGATCTGCACCCGTTGCACGCCGCGCGTGGTGGGCGCGGCGCGGGTCGACTCTTCGGCCGCCTGCTCGATCTGGGTGGCGGCCTTCTGCACCGTTTCGAGCGCGCTTTCGGCCTTGCCCGGCGCGCTGCGGACGGAGTCGCGCAGCTTCTGCGCCGCCGCCGGCAGCAACTCGACCAGTTTGCTGGCGTCGTCGCTCAGCGAATAGAGGGTGGCGCCGACGCTGCCCACGATGCCCAGCACCAGCAACGCGGCGCTCAACGCGCGTGGTATGTGGCGCAGCTGCAGCCAGTCGACGATCGGCGACAGCGCGTAACTGAACAGCAACCCGACCATCACCGGAATAAAGACCGCCTCGGCCCAGCGCAAGGCGAACACACTCGCCAGCGTGGCCAGCACGATCAGCGACAGGCTGCGCACATCCACCGGCATGTGCAGCAACACGCGGGCCGGCTCCTCCGGTGTCGCAGGCGCTTCGGCCGGCGCTGCGTCGGCGCCGCCTGGAAGGTGGGACATCATGGTTTGGGCGAGCTCGCGCGGCGAGTGGACTGGATCCGTGCGATCGCCGTGGGGGAGCAGACGCGCGGCAGCGAATTTCACGGATTCAACCCGCTCTCAGTTGCGGGCCGCAAACAGGTCGGTCACCCGGCCCTGGTTCGCGCCGCCCTGCGCCGACGCGATGCGTTGCGCCAGGCAACTGGGGTCGCTGGCGCGTGAATCGCCCTGGGTGTTGCAACGCCAGGTCTGCATGGCGTGCGTCGCGGCGGCCTGGCGCCGCAACTCGCCGGTCTCGACGGCCCCCTGCACGACGCCGTGAAAGCTCAGCAGCAGGCCGACGGCGGCCAGCACCGCCAGGATCGCCTGCCAGACCGCTGGTCGGGCCAGCAACTCCAGCCACTGCGACGGCCGGTGCGCCGGGCGCAGGCGCGAACTGAAGCCGCCGCCGGACGCGCCGTCGTGCGGGCTGAAACTCGGTGAATGGTGGGCCATGAAACGGCTTTCGTTGCGGCCGGCGGGATGCCGGCACTCGACAGCCGAATGGTGCGCCGAGGGACCCCTGGCGCGCCATCGGGCAAGCAGCGGATCTGGTGTAGGAAAGGCCCGACAACGGCGCCGTGCGCGCTGTAGGCGCCGGCCTACATGCAGGCGCCGTGCGCGCGGGCTGCGCCGGCGCGCGCATACTGTCACCATCGTGTGCACCACGACCCCACACCCAAGGAACAACCGATGCAGATCCTGCTCAATACCGACCCGCATATCGATGGAAGCCACCAGATGGCACAACACCTGGAGACGGTCGTGCAAGAAGCGCTGGGCCGGTTCGGCGATCACATCACGCGGGTGCAGGCCCACCTCAGCGACGCCAACGGCCACGCCCGGGCCAATCCGGAAGAGATCCAGTGCACCCTGGAGGCGAGATTGGCGGGGCTGGAGCCGGTCGTCGCCAAGGACCGCGCCGGCAGCGCGCACCAGGCGATTCAGGGCGCGGTCGGCAAGCTCAGGCGCGCCATCGCGACGGTGCTGGAGAAACACGACCCCCGCCACGCTGCGGCGGCGGGGACAGTGGAAGCCGACGACGCCGGCACTACGGCGGTGTGACTTCCCAAGTGCGTTACTGCTTGACCTGGGACTTGAAATAATTGAACGAATGGGTAAAAGCGTCGCGCACTTTCTCCATTTCGGCGACCATCTTGTCCCAGGTATCTTCGCCGGCGGCCTTGAGTTCGTCCAGCTTGATGACCGCAAGTTGCGACTGCGCGCGCAGCTTGCCCGTTTCCTCCTTGTATTTGTCGCGGGCATCTTCCTTTGCCTCGCGTGCCTTGGCTTCCACGTTGCCCATCTTGGTATTGAGCTCGTCGAGCTGAAGTTTCATTTTTGCGATGTATGCGTCTCGTTTTGACATGTTCTCGGTTCCTTCATGATGGTGATTGCCTGGCCGGTGGCTGGCAGCCGCCGTTTGCAGGAGTCGTGTGTTGCCACATGTGTTCCCACCTTAACCTGCAAGCGGCGCGGCTTCTGTTCGCTGGCGAACACGGGGCAGCACGAATTCCGACCGATCGCCCGTTTGGTGCATCAGCCGGCACCCGCGGCCCGCCGAACAGGGCGACCCCGGCCCGCCAATGCCTGCGTCCGCCCGCCGCGCGGCGCCGCGCCATGTGCTTACACATCCACGCCCCGCGCCACGCCATGCCGGCCTATGCTGCACGCAAGCCACCACCGTACCGGCTGGCGGTCATGCCGGGCGTTCTGGAAAGTCACCCGCAGGTCCCGGGAACGCACCTGCGTGCGAGCCCGACTGCGGGAATTCGCCGTGTCCGGCGCAACCCCGCGCAGATTCAGGGAATAACTAAAAAATGCGTTGGCAAAAACCTAACTTGAAGAGCATCTACGGCCTGCTCGGCCAGGCCGGCCCGCCGGTGGAGCCGTACCTGGGCGCACGCATGGAAACCGTGCGCCAGGCCATGCTCGACGCCATGGCGAGTGCCGGCCTCGGCCAGCGGCACCTGCATATCGTCGGGCGCATCCAGTTCGCGCAGGGTATCCAGGCGCTGTGGTACGTCCGCAGCGACATGATGACTGCGCTGGCGGCCGAACTGGGCGAGGCAGCGGCGCGCGAGAAGATCGACGCCTTGTCCGCGCTGTTCGAGGGCCTGCTGCCCAAGGGCTTCAGTTACCAGCAGCCACCGCGCCGGAACTGACACTGTTGAGGTTTTCGACATTCAAGACACCGTTCGGGCTGAGCCTGTCGAAGCCCACGCGAGCCCTTTGACAGGCTCCCTTCGACAGGCTCGGGGCGAACGGGCATTTGCCTGTCATCGATCTGGGGCCGACCAACAGCAGGCGATCGGCTGGGGCGTACGTCAACGCACAGACCGCAACACGCAGCCGCGTTAGCGTGGCGGCCACTTCGAGGAACGCGCGATGCACATAAAGTTCTGGTCCCGCTGGTCGGCATGGGTGCTGGCGGTCGCCGTGGGCGCCGCCTGCGGCAGCGCCATCGCCAGCCCGCAGTCGGCCGCCGCGCTACAGGCCAAATACCTGTCGCTGGTCGAGCCGCTGCAGCGCAACCAGTTCCAGCGCTCGCTGGTGCTGGACTCCAGCGAGACGCCCGAGCGCATCAGTGGCGAAGTCTACGCCGTGGTGCAGTACCCGTTCGGCGTCGTGCGGGCCAGCCTCGATAGTCCGCAGCACTGGTGCGACGTCATCTCGCTGCATGTCAACACCAAGTATTGCCGCCCGATCGCGGGGCCGGCCGGCACCATCCTGCGCGTGCATGTCGGCAAGAAGACGGCCGAGGAACTGGCCGCCGCGCCGCGGGTCGACTTCAGGTACAGCAGCGCCGCCACGACGCCCGAGTTCATGGACGTGCGTCTCGACGCAAGGGACGGGCCGCTGGGCACCAGCGACTACCGGATCGCGCTCGAAGCCGTGGCACTGCCGAACGGCAGGACCTTCGTGCATCTGAACTACTCCTACGCGGTCAGTTTTGCCGGTCGGCTCGCCATGCAGACCTATCTCGGAACCATCGGCAGCGGCAAGGTCGGATTCACCGTGGTCGGACGGCAGGGCAACGGCCAGCCCGACTATGTGGCGGGTGTGCGTGGCCTGGTGGAACGCAACACCATGCGTTATTACCTGGCGATCGACAGCTTCCTGGAATCGGCTGCCGCGCCGCCGCAAGCGCAACTGGAGCAGCGCCTGCAAAGCTGGTTCAGCGCCGTGGAGCGTTATCCGCGCCAGTTGCATGAAGTCGACCGCGATGCCTACCTGCAGATGAAATACGCCGAGTTTGCGCGCCAGCAGACGTTCCAGTAGCAGCGGCGCTGGCGCGCATCGCCGGGCCGTCCGGCGGATTCCGCGGCGTTTCTCCCACGCGCGCCGGAGCAGCAGCGCGAGCGCGGCCACGGCCACGAACGTCGCGGAACGCCCGGCGCCGAGCTGGCCGCCAGCGTAACTCCAGACAAAGGAGAACGGCAGGATGCCCGGCAGCGAGGTGATGCGCTCCAGGTACCTGCGGCCAAGCCGCGCGATCTGGAACGCGAGCAGGCAACCCAGCCACCATCCCGCGGTGCTCAGCAGCGCCGTGGTCACGACGCCGAAACTCCGGGTCGCCAGCGGCAGCAGCGGCAGCGACGAAAACGGCATCACCACCACCGAGGCCGCGAACAGCGCCACATAAGCCAGCGCGCCCTGCACCGGGTGCTGCCCGATCCAGCGCGCCAGCCCCGAGCTGTCCCACTCCCATTGCCAGACTCCAAGGGCCGCGAGTACAACGGCCAGGACAACGAGCATGGTGGTGGTTTTCATGGGACGCGAGGGGGCCGGCGCTGCGAGGCAGGCCGCGGCCGCCGCGGCTGATCCGGTGGCGTGTATTGTCGCGCTGAAGGCCGACGCACCGGCGCTTGCGCGGCACCCGATGGCGCGACGCCGGCGCGCGGCGACGGCCATCATCGGGCCTGGTCCGCGATCGACACTGCCCGGGTTCGGCCCGGCGTGCCAGCGCTCGAATCCGGCCCGGCGTGCCGTGCAGGCCGGGCCGGTCGCGTTCAGTTCTTGTTGCCGCGTTTCTCGTCGTCGCGTTTGCGCTGGTCCTTCTGGTCCTCGAGATCCTGCGGCGTGCTGGCGGCGGGCCGGGGCCGTGGGCTGCGGCGTTCGGCGTTCGGCGCCGGTTGCGCGGAGGTCGCCACACCAGGTGGGCGCGGCTCGACCTGGCGCGCTGGCGGCGCCGCTGGTGGCGCGGGCGCAGGGACCCGCACCACCGCAGGCGCAGGCGCGGGCAGCGGCGCGGGCGCCGGAGCAGCTACCGCTGCGGGTGCGGGCGCTGAAGGGCGCACCACGGCGGGCGCGGGGGCAGGCATCGGCGCGGGTGCCGGCGGGCGCGCCACGGAGGAAGCCGGCGCGGGCGGGGCGGCAATGACTTTCGGCTCGGCCACTGCTGGCGCGGGCAGGCGTTGGGCGGCGTTCAACGGCGAGCGCGGCTCGGACGCCCGTGCCACCGGCGACGCTTCGGCTTTGGGCGGAGGTGGTGCCAGCGGCACATTCGCCGCCGGTGTCGCCAACGGAGCAGCTACCACCGGTGGCGTGGGCAGCGCGGCCCTGGCCACCGGCGCAGACGCGCGCGGGGCTTGCCCGACCGGCGGCGTGGCTTGTGACGCTGCCGGCCTGGGTTCAGGTGCGCGCAATGCGGGGGCCGGTGGCGCTGACGCTGCGGCTGGCGGCGCAGCCGGAACGGCGCTCTCGGGTTGTGCACGGTTGCCACGCGCATCGGGCCGCGGGCGCGCCTCGGAGCCGCGTGCGGCCGGTGTTGGCGGCTGCGCCACCGACGCGGGCGCGGCAACCGGGGGCGCTGCCACGGACGGTACCGACGTTGGTCGCGGCGCAGAAGCTGCGGGCGGTGGCGCCACCACTCGCGGCGCAGAGGCTGCGGCCGGGGGCAGTTGCACTACCGGCGGGCGCGCTTGCGGCACCGACGCGGGCACCGCCAGCGGCGGCACAACAACGGGCGCTGCAACCACCACCCGCGGCGCAGAGGCCGCTGGCGGCGCCGACGTCACACCTGCCGCAGAGGCTGCTGCCGGGGGCAGTTGCGCGACCGGCGGGCGCGTTTGCGGCACCGACGCAGGCACCGCCACGGTTGGTGCGACGGCGGCCGGCAACGCGACTGCGCGCGGCACCGAGGCGGCCAGGGCCGGTGGCACCACGGACAGCGTGGTCTTGGCCGGTGCCACCACCGTGACCGCGGGCGCCGGCACGGTCACCGCCGGCTTGAGTTGCTTGCGGGCAGCGTCATCGAGCGGCTTGCCCGGATTGGCCACCAACTGCAGCAACTGTGCCGCGAGACCGGCGTGGGCCGCGGGTGGCGCGGTATTGGCCACGACCGGGCGCTCGAACACGCGG
The DNA here is from genome assembly GCA_031368125.1 of Betaproteobacteria bacterium. Classification (GTDB taxonomy): domain Bacteria; phylum Pseudomonadota; class Gammaproteobacteria; order Burkholderiales; family Burkholderiaceae_C; genus CAISIP01. Next base: position 4,691 of record JANLQZ010000237.1, on the reverse strand, counting down.
CCCGGCGGGCGGCTGCCCGGGGCGGCGCCGCCGCGCACGCTGCGCTCGGTCGGCACCACGCTGGCAACCACTGTCACCGGCGCACTGGCGACCACCTGCGGCGCTACCGTGACCGCCGCGCGCGCCACCGGCTGCGACTGCACGAACACGGTCCGCGGCACCGCCGTCACGGCGCCCGGCACCACCCGGTTGACGTTCACCACGTTGGTCACGTTGGTCGTGTTGTAGGTGTTGTAGGTATTGTTGATGACGGTGTTGTTGACCACCGTATTGCTGCGGTTGATGTTCTCGAAATAACGCCGGCTGACCGGATAGGACGGGCTGTAGACCTCGCGTGGAGCCAGCGGGAACCAGGCGACACCGCCCACGTCGCCACTCGACAGGGTGATCTGGAAATTGCTCCCACCCACGAACGCGACCAGTGCCGGCGCGTAGTAGGCCGGCGTGCGCACCGGGCCCGGGACCCAGCCCCAGGTGCCGCGCATGTTGGTCCAGCGCCCGTAGTGCGATACCGCGTAGCCCCACGGGGCGTCGTCGATCCAGGTCCATCCCCAGGGATCGACCCAGGACCAGTGCCCGTCCCGGTAAGGGGCCCAATCGGCCGCCACGCGGCTGGGAACCCAGACATTGCCGTAGCTCGGGTCGCGGCGCCAACTGCCGTGGGCGTCGAGGTCCTGGTAACCCACCACATCGGGCGACACGTAACGCGCCGAAGCCGACCGGTCGACATTGCGGTCGCGTTGCATGGCCCACAGGTCGAACGCGTCCAGGGGCGCTGGGTTCAGGTACTGGTAGTCGCGCAGGCCGGTGCCCGAGAAGCGGTACGGCTGCGACGCGTCGATCGCGTAGGCGACGCCGGTCCCGTAGGCCTCGCCCTTGCCCTTGCGCACGATCACGTCGGTGGCAGTACCCTGCGGGTCGACCGAGATCCGGTATTCGCCCGGCTGGCGCAGCGTGAAGGCCAGGTTGGGCGTGTCGACTTCAACCACCTGGTTCGGCCCCAGGCGGCGCACCCGCACATGTAATGTGCCTTGTGCGAGTTGCAGTTGCGTGATGCGGTCATCGAGATTGACCACCGAGACACTGGTGTTTTCGTTCATGCGCACCGCCGCGCCACCGATCTGGATCTCGGCCCGCCCACGGTCATCGGTCCACAGCCGGTCGCCGCTGGTCAAGGGCCGGTTGATGTTGGCCTCGTTCCAGCTGTCCTCGCCTGCCGGCGAGAAGCTGACCGGGCCGGCGATGTACCCCAGGCGCGCGGCGCGCGCAGGCGGGTCGGCGCTGGCCCAGCCGGAAAAAACGAGCAACACGATGCCGGCGCACAACGCGGTGGCCCGTGTTCGTAGTGTGTGAATCTGCATGTTCAGTCCTTACAAAGGGCAGCGTTGGCGGAACGCGCAGCTGCGGTCGGGCCGAATCACGGCATTCGCGATCGATCCCGGTGTTTCCCTAACGCGCCACCGGTCGGTTTCGACAGCCGGCATTACGTTCTGTTGCAATGCGCACGCTACCAGCGCGCAGTGGCGACCCGGCGGCGGCGTGCGTAAATCGTGCGTACTGTGGCCGGCAACCCGGTCCGCGCCGCCTGAACGTCCCGGCGCAAACGATCGCGCCAGCGCCGGGGGCAGAAGCGCGATCATCCGACCGTGCCCGTGCGGGCGCAGTCGCATGCGCTGAACAACGAACGCCCGTTGCCGGCGCGATCGGACCACAGGCGCACGCGACACACGCGACATTGCACTGAACTGCGCCCGCGCGGGCGCCGTCTCGTGTCAGTTCGACCGGCTGACCCGGCTCCAGGCATCGCGCGTGGCGTTGCGGGCCAACGCCCAGTCCAGGCTGGAGCGGCCACGTGCGCCGGCCCAGTCACGCGCCAGGTCGGCTTCCAGTTCGTCGAAACTGCGGCCCTGGTAACGGCTGTACGACGACACACCGTAACCGAAGGCGGGTCCGTAGTCGTCGTAACTCGACCCGGCGGCAATGTAGGGCCGGCTGTTGAAGTTCTCGCGCCAGTACGCGTCCTCCAGTGACGGGTCGATGGTTTCGGCGACGCTCTTGCCGGCCAGGCCGCCAACGATGGCTCCCAGCGCCGCGCCGACCAGGGTTCCGACCGGGCCGGCCACGGACCCGGTGGCCGCACCGGCGGCTGCACCGCCCAGTGCGGCGCCCAGACCGGTTCCGATCGGGTGCGCGCCCGGCTCGCCCGTGATCGGGTCGCGGTTGGTGTCGGTCGCGCGCAAGGTGGCTGGATTGCTCATGGTGGGTTCCTTCAATGGGAGTGACGATGCGTCGACTCTACGAACCGCGATCGCGCGCCGCCATCGCCAGTTCACCCGTGCGCGTGCCGACAACACGCCCTCCTCATGTCGGAGCGCACCTACGCACCCGCTGCGCGCATCTGTTGGCTGCCCCTCTGGCGGCCAGGGCAGACACGGCGGCCCTGACCCATCCACGGTCGCCCCGGGCCTGAAGCATCCGCTGTCATCCCGGGCTCGAAGCATCCGCTGTCATGCCGGGCTCGACCCGGGATCCATGGATTGCGGGTCAGGCCCGCAATGACAGACTCTGGTAACGGCGATGGCTGCGCGTGGGTCGCACCCGGCGTCACACGCTGCGCGACACCCGGCGCGGCACCCGGCATGGCAACCAGGCGCCAAAGGCCGGGGTGGCGAACGGGCATGTTGTCGGTTTGTACGTTAGCGCACCGACCAGGTGGGCCAATCGGCTTACAAATGGACCCATCGTGCGGCCGGGGCAGTCTGCCCCGGCGCCGAACGCCCGACTGCGATCGGACTGCCCGGCTGCGTGCCATTTCAGCGAGAGTTCCGCAATGAACAGACCAGCTTCGACCGACGCCCTGGTGCCGACCACTGCGGCACCGGCCAACACGGGCCCGATCTTCGCCAGCGCGCTGCGGCCCGAGGTCGCCCGCCGCCGCGCGGCGATCGCCGCTGCGACCGGTGCGGCGCCCGATTTCACGCGGCCGGAGGTGACGCGGGTGGCACAGGGCGCCGTGTTATCGACGCCGCCACAACACGAGTGTGTCGCGCCCGCCGGCCAGCCGTGGCGCGAGGCGCTGATGCTGATCGAACAACACCTGCCGTTCACGCGCCGCGCGCTGCGCGCGGGCGACGCCGTGCAGGTCACGGGCGGACCCTTCACCTGCCTGCACGTGCTCAACCTGGGCGCCATGAAAACCGTGTCGGTTGGCGGCAACGGGCGCGAGCACGTGATCGACCTGCATCTCAAGGGCGACTGGATCGGCTTCGACGGCATCGCATCGGGCAGTTATGCCTGCGACGCCTATGCGATGGATACCAGCGAAGTCTGGAAACTCCACTACCCGACACTGCTTGGCGCCGCGGCAAGCGTGCCGGCGCTGATGATCGCGCTGCATGCCGCGATGAGCCGGCAGCTCGGGCGCGACCGCGAACGCCGGGTCACGCACGACACGCTGTCGGCCGACGCCCGCGTGGCCGACTTCGTGCGCTTGTGGGCCCAGTCGCTGGCCCAGCGCCACCTGCGCACCGACCAGGTCGCGTTGCGGCTGACACGCAACGAAATCGGCAGCTACCTGGGAATGACGCACGAATCGGTGAGCCGCGCGTTCACGCGGCTCGAACGCGCCGGGCTGGTGCGCTTCGAACAACAGGGACGGCGCAACATCGCGATTCCGAGCGTCCAGGCACTGGCCGAGTTCGTGTTGTGCGAAGTCGGCCGGTCCGAAGCCGGCACACTGCAATAGACCTCCCGGCAAGGGGCAATACTGTTCAGTTTGTCATGCCGGACATGACCCGGCATCCGTGGATTGCGGGTGCTGAAACCCCGGACCCGATCCGGGGCCGCAATGACATGGGTAAAGCGAACAGTATTGCGGCAAGGGGGTGCCGTGCAAATCGATGACAAGCAAACGTCCGTTCACCCTTCGACAAGCCCAGGGCGAACGGTGTCTTGAAATTCGCCAACCTCACCCAGCGCCGGCCGGCGACAAGGCGCCGAGCTTTTGCAGCAGCAGCCTGGCCGCTGGCTCCGAAGACGCCGGATTCTGTCCGGTGATCAGCAGGCCGTCACTGACCACATGGGGCTGCCAATCAGCGGCCTTGGAGTATTTGCCGCCGATCTTCTTGAGCATGTCTTCGACCAGGAACGGCACCACCTGGCTCAGGCCGGCCGCCTTCTCCTCGCTGTTGGCAAAGCCGGTGACCGCGCGGCCCTGGACCACCGGGTTGCCGTCGATCGTGGTGGCGTGGCGCAACACGCCGGGCGCATGGCACACCGCAGCCACCGGCTTGCCAGCCGCGAGCATGGCCTCGATCAGCGCGATCGAGTAGGCGTTTTCGCTCAGGTCCCACAACGGGCCATGGCCGCCGGGATAAAACACGGCATCGAAACCCGCGGCCGTGAGTTCACGCAGCCGCGTGGTGCTGGCCAGTTCGGCCTGCGCGGCGCGGTCGGCCTTGAAGCGGTGGGTGGCCTCGGTCTGCGAGGCCGGTTCATCGCTCGCAGGGTCCAGCGGCGGCTGGCCGCCATGCGGGGACGCCAGCGTGATGGTGGCGCCGGCATCCTTGAAGACGTAATACGGCGCCGCGAATTCTTCCAGCCAGAAGCCGGTCTTCCTGCCGGTGCTGCCCAGCTTGTCGTGGGAGGTGAGGACCATCAGAATTTTCATGTCGACTCCTGCAGGTTGAGGG
>JANLQZ010000223.1:0-7712 GCA_031368125.1 Betaproteobacteria bacterium | reverse complement strand
CGTGACGCCCTGTAGGCGAAGCCTGCGGAAGTTCTGCGCGGCCCGAATGGCCATGTGCTGCCCGCCAAGGTCCACCACGGTCAGCGACGTGAGCAGTTTTTTGGCCTGGCGAAAATCCCGCTCGTTGTGGAAGCCCTGAAGTAATTCGACCAGGATCAGATCGCCCACGGCCAGCGGTTCTGCCCCCAGCAGGCTGTCGAGGCTTTCAGTCTGCCGCGTCGCGTTGCCGCGAAAGTAGTCGATCCAGACACTGGAATCGACCAGGATCACTTGTCCGTCCTCATCCCGTCGAGGTCGCCCTGCCACGCCAACTTGCCCCGGAAGCGCCGAATTTCCTCCTGCTGTCGCAGGCGAAGCAGGGTGCGCAGGCCAAGCTCCACGGCCTCGCGCTTGGTCTTCAGTCCGGTCGACTTCAGGGTATCTTTCATCAACTTGTCGTCAATCACGATGTTCGTCCGCATAGTGTGTACTCCGGAGTGCTTGCATACACATCTTAGCCGGTACGGTGCCGCGTCGCAAGCTCGGGACGAACCTTGGCGGGCGGGAAGCCGGCCCTGGCGCGGCATGCGGGGGAACTGGCGCTGGCGCAACTCCACCGGTTGCGCTCTGCGTTCTGAGCCCCTGCCTTACTCGCTTGCGTCGGTGTAACGCAGCGCCTTGGAGCGCAGGCCGTCGAGGCCCAGCACGAGCCGATCCACCGCCAGGCCGCACGCCGGTCGCAGCACCAGCGTGCCGCTGCCGACGCCGCGTTTTTGCACTGTGAAGCGGTGGCGCGCGCCCGATGCGACCGCCACGTTGTACACGCCGTCGCGGTCGGTGGTCGCCGACACGCTGGATCCGATGGGGGTCTTGCCCGACTCTGGCGCGCCCGCCTTCACCCGGCCCACGCGCACGCTGGCCCCGGCGACGGGCCGGCCCTCCTGGTCGACCAGTTCGCCATAGGCGTGGCAGACCCGCGGCACAATGGTGCGCACCGTGACGCCGCCGACCAGCCGCCGCTCCCGGCCGTCCTGGGGGGTGGCATACACCGCCACATCGCAATCCGCCTGCTGCCCGACGCGGCTGTGCGCCGGCGCGTCGAAGTTGATCGTCACCTCGCGCGCCCGGTCGGTGAACGGATCGAGCGTGAAGCTCCGGTCGCTCAGGCGGCAGGCCCAGCCCGCGCGCTGCGACCTGGCCTCGACATCGAGGCGCGCCGGCACGAACAAAGGGTTCTCCACGCGCAAGGTGTATTGCGACGGCAACACCTGGAAATTGCGTTGTGTCAGGTTGTCGGTGTAGTCGTTGTCGAGCCCGGACGCGATCGCGACCTGGATGCACTGGTGGTTGGTGGCGGCGGGAGTCCAGTCCATGGTCACCCACTGGTCGGTGTTGGACGCCAAGGTGACTTGTTTGGTGCCGATGTGGTGGAACTGGTTGTTCCCGACGCCGAAGACGTAGACGCCGAACTTCACGACGAAGGTCGCCGCGTTTGTGCCCTGGTTGATGACGTGCGCCCGGATGGTGGTCTGCACGCCCACCTTCGGAGTCGACGTGGACTGGATGTCGGTATCGTTGAACCATACCGGCTGGGTATTGCGCAATTCGCACAACTGGCCCGGACCGCTGGCCGACGGCGTCTTGCAGTTGACGAAGCGCGGATTGCTCGCCTGCGCCACCGCGGTGTTGATCGCCCCGCCCACATTGAGCAGGCCGGCGCCGAGCGCGTTGTCCCAACTGCCGGTCGTGCTGGAGTAGGCGCTGTTGCGCGAGTTGTCCGCCGCGCCGAGCAGTGCCTGCTTGACGCTGTCGGCGCCCATGGCCGGGAACTTCTGGAGCAACAGCGCCGCAGCGCCCGATACGACCGCCGCTGCAGGCGACGTGCCCTGGATTCCCGCGAGCTGCGTCGTGCCGGACTGGAACAGCGTCAGGTTCTGTGGTGCGGCAATATCGGGCTTGAGCGCGGAGATGTCGGGTTGCATGAAGCTCCAGTCCTTGCGCGGGCCCACGAAGTGGTTCGTGAAGACGGCGTCGTCCGTGCGCACGATGCTGCTGTTGTCGTTGCTGCCGGTGACAGAGATCACGTCCGACCCCGAGGCCGGCGCCTGGGTCAACCGGCCACCGATGGGCACCTGCGGTGCCGTCGCCGTAACGCAGCTGATGAGGGAGGGCGCGTTGCCGGTCGAAGCCACGAACACCAGGCCGCGCGCGCCGAGGTAGTTTGCCAGCTGGGCCAGCGCGCTGGTGCCATCGTCGTCGCCGCAGCGCGTGAACGAGTAGTTGACGACCCGGATCTGGAAAGTCTGTGCCCGGGTGCCGATCCAGTCGAGCGCCTTCTCGGGATCGCACAGCAAATCGCCGGCACTGTTGAAGGTGCACATCTTCACGTCCACCAGACCGGCGCCCGGCGCGATGCCGGCGCAGTCGGCGCCGGAGGTGGCAGTGGCGGTAGTGCGGCAGGCATGGCCCGGTGCGGCCCGGCCGAGCGCGATCGCCGCCATCACCGAGCCGTGGCTGAAGCCGGCCAGCTGCGCCGGGTTGCGTGTGCCGGTGCCGGTATCGGTGGCATCCGTCGCGTCGTAACCGGCCACGAACGTCAAGTTGCGCAGCCCGGTGAAGGCCGAGGCCGCGCCGTCGTCTACTCCGCCGTCGACGATCGCGATGTTGATGCCGGCGCCCGTGAGGCTCTGGTCCTGGGCCGACAGGCCGGCGTAGACCGTACTCTGGCGTGCCTGTATGGCGCGTGACGCGATGTCCATCTCGGGCACGTCGGGCGCACGCCACTCGACCATCGCCACCTCGGGACGGGCCGCGAGCGCGCTCAGGTCGGCCACCTTGACCCGGTCGAGCAGGATGAAAGTCACCAGCTGGCCTACATAGCGGATGGCCCCGAAACGCGCGAACACGCCTTCGAGTTCTGCCGGCGTGATCACCCGGTTCAGGTCGACCGTGACGTTCACGACGTCACCAGGCTTGAAGCGCGCCTCGATCTCGTCGTCGATGAAATTGCGGTTGCGGTCACGCACCCAGGTCGTGTGTTTGTGTTGTCCGGTGAAGACCTGGTTCGCATGGTTGTCGATCCGGCTCTGCCAGGACAGCGGCGTGTAGGGCGTGGCCAGCGCGAGAGTTGGCGCGACCAGCAGCGCCAGGAACGCGACCAGGCGTAGCTGCAAGGCGTCTCGGCACGGCCGCAAGGGCCGACCGGACAGCAGCTTTTTGTTGTGAACCGCAGACGTTATCGGGTCCATGGCATTCCTCCCAGAAGCGCTTGGGATTCACACTACCATCAAAAAAAGCACCAGGGAAAGCCGTGGCAATCATGACGTTGACAATCGTCAACGCAACCAGCAATTGTTTTGGCCCGCTGGCCGCCGTCCCGCGGGGGGGGGCCTTGCACGCGGCCAGGATCCACGGTATCGGGCTGGATGGCGGTCAGCCGGTGGTCCACGCCGCCGCGACCACCGTGGCGGCGTCACCGGGTTTCGACCACACGAATTATGGTGTTGTCGATGCCGATTCGTGGCCGTGCGGCCCCGGCGCCGTGCGGGTGCTCAGGTTGCGCATTGGATCGCCTCTCACGCTCTGAGACTCCGCACCATGACCGTCAAGTGACCGTGCCCGCAGGCAGCAACGCCCACAATGGAACCGCCTCGACACCTTCCATCAGCCTGAAACGCTGCTCGCCCGGATACACAACGTACAACGCGTCCAGTTTCAAATCGTCGATTGCGGTGCGCATGGAACGCGTAATTCGGGGTACATCGGCGCGCTTGAACTCGACGCCGATGCGCTGCACTCCCTTGAACATCAACAGATCAAGCTCCACGCCCTGGTGCGTGGCCCAAAAATGCGCTGCGTCGGGTTTGGCCAGACGCAGCACCTGCTCGAGCGCAAAACCTTCCCAGCTTGCGCCGCAGCGCGGATGGGTGAGCAAGTCGGGTAGCGTTGTCACGCCCATGAGTGCGTGCAGCAACCCGGTGTCGCGGAAGTAGATCTTGGGTGCCTTCACCTGCCGCTTGCCCAGGTTCTCATGCCAAGGCTGCAACTGGCGCACCATCAGGGTCTGGGTCAGTGTGTCGAGGTAACGCCGCACGGTCGGCTCCGACACGCCGAGTGAGCGCGCCGGGTCGGCTGCGGTCCAGATCTGCCCATGGTAGTGCGCCAGCATGCGCCAGAAGCGCAACATCGCCGGGGCGGCGATATTGACACCGAACTGCGGCAGATCGACCTCGACATGGCTTGAAACGGCGCCGGTGCGCCACGCCATGCTGTCGGCGTCCGACGCGGCCAGATAGGAGCGTGGAAAACCACCGCGCAGCCACAACTGTTCGATCGCGTCGTCGACGCGGTTGCCCGCCGGAGCGCAGACTTCGGCGACGTCGAAGCCGCTTATCTCCAGCGTCTCCACCCGGCCCAACAGTGACTCGCCGGCCTGGCGAAGCAGTGCCGGCGAAGCGCTGCCCAGCAACAGGAACTGACCCGGTGCGTCGCTGCGATCGATCAGGACCCGCAGCAGCGGAAAAAGACCAGGCTCGCGTTGCACTTCGTCGATCACCACAAGCCCCTGCAAGCGTGACAGCGTAGCCATGGGCTGCGCCAGACGCGCCGCCTGCAACGGGTTTTCAAGATCGAAATAGTTGGGTGAATCCCGACTCACAAAGGTCTGCGCGATGGTGCTCTTGCCGGACTGGCGTGGCCCGTTGAGCACGACGGCGCGCGAGCGTCCAAGCGCGGTGCGGATGGCGGCTTGCATGTGCTGACGGGCGAGCATGTGCCAAGCTTATGGCAAAAACCACGAAAATCCAACATGTCGTGTCCGAATTTCATGAATTTTTGAAACACCTGTGACCACGTCGAGCGGCAGGCCGGCCACCCCGCGCAGCGGTGCGGTATTCAGTCCGCCCCGATCTCCCGCAGTCGCGCGGACTGGCGCCGGACCAGCCGGTCGATGTCGGCCACGTCGGCCGGCGACAGCTTGGGCCCCGGCTTGCGCACCGTGGCCGACGCGATCACGCCACGCTGCAGCATGAGGTGTTTGCGCACCGCCAGCCCGATGCCGCTTTGCTGCTCGTAACGCGCCAGCGGCAGGTAGGCGTCGAAGATGTCGTGGGCGCGCTCGACGTCGCCGGCCGCGTGCGCGTCGCAGACACCGACCATCATCTCGGGGTAGGCAAAACCGGTCATCGCGCCATCGGCGCCGCGCGTGAGTTCTTCGGGCAGAAAAAGGCCGCCGCCGTTGCCGGTGAGTATCGATACCCGACGCAGCTCGCCGCGTATGGTGGCGGCCCGGATGGCCGACAGTTTGGACAGGCCTGGCGCGTCCTCGTGCTTGAGCATCACGCAGGTCGGCGAGTTCTTGAGGATCTGCATCACCACCCCGACCGACATCTGCACGCCGGTGGACGCCGGGTGGTCCTGCAGCACCCAGGGCACGTGCGCACCGAGTGTCTCGCCGACCATGTCGAAATAGGCCAGGATCTGGTCGTCGGTGCGCACGGTCGGCGCCGGCGCGACCATGACGCCCGCGGCGCCCATGGACATCACGCTTTCGGCCAGTTCGCGCATGGCGGCGAAGCCCGGTGACGACGCTCCCACCACCACCGGCACACGGCCGGCGACGCGCTCCAGCACGCGCTCGACGAAGGTGCGCGATTCCTGCGCCGTGAGTTTGGTCGCTTCGCCGAGGATGCCCAGGATGGTCAGCCCGGTGGCGCCGCGTTCCAGGTAGAAATCGACCATGCGGTCGGTGCTGGGCAGGTCGAGCGTGCCGTCGTCCGCCAACGGCGTGACGGCGATCAGGTAGACGCCTTTGGCGCTGGTGTCGAATGTCATGGTGCGGTGGTCCTGTGGTGGTTTCCTGCGCCGGGCGCAAGCAGGGCGGTTGCGTGCCCACTCAGCGCTCGCAGCGTCCACGAAGTTTGCCATTGTCGGCGCACCGGGTACGCGTTGGGGGTCAATGGCGTTGGCTTTGACGATGAACGGGGCTGTCATGCCTGATACATGCAGTGTCATTGCGGCCCCGTTCAGCTCCGGGGTTTCAGCACCCGCAATGCATGGATCCCGGGTCGAGCCCGAGATGACGTCAAGTGGGTCAAGGTGCATGCGGGGGAAGCGCCCGGGTCCATGGTGGACCGCGCGGTGCAGTCCTGCACCGGTGAGGCGGACGCGCGCTCGATCTGCGCCGGTGAGGCGAATGCACGCTCGCCCTGCTCTGGTGACGCGGACGCGCGCTCGACCTGCAGCGGGAATTCGGCGATGATGGACCGGCACCAATGAACCGAGGAGAGGCGCCATGTTGTTCCCGACCACGATCGTCGGCAGCTACCCACAGCCCGACTGGCTGATCGACCGCGAGAAACTGTCCGGGCGTTTCCCGCCGCGGGTGCGCGCCAGGGAACTCTGGCGCGTGGCCGAGCCTTACCTGCAACAGGCGATGGAGGACGCCACGCTGCTGGCCATCCGTGCGCAGGAGGACGCGGGCCTGGACATCGTCAGCGACGGCGAGATCCGGCGCGAGAGTTACTCCAACCGCATTGCGACCGCGCTCGACGGCGTGGACATCGACCACCCGGGCAGCGCGCTGGACCGCTCGGGCCACCCCAACCCGGTGCCGCGTATCGTGGGCAAGGTGCGGCGCGTGCGGCCGATCGAGGTCGAAGACCTGCTGTTCCTGAAGGCGCATACGACGCGCAAGGTCAAGATCACGGTGCCGGGTCCGTTCACCATGTTGCAGCAGGCGCAGAACGATTTTTACGCGTCGGAGGAAGAAGCCGCGATGGACTACGCGGCGGCCCTCAACGAAGAGATCAAGGATCTGTTCGCGCATGGCGCGGATGTGGTGCAGGTGGACGAACCCTACATGCAGGCGCGCCCCGAGAAGGCCCGGCAATACGGCATCCAGGCGCTGAACCGCGCACTCGACGGTGTAACCGGCACCACCGCCGTGCACATCTGTTTCGGTTATGCGGCCATCATCCATGCCCGGCCGGCGGGCTACAGCTTTCTGCCCGAATTCGCCTTGTGTACCTGCAAGCAGGTGTCGATCGAGACCGCGCAGTCGAAGCTCGATTGCGCGGTGCTCGAGAAACTCGGGGACAAGCAGGTGATGGTCGGCTGCCTGGATCTGTCCGACATGGCGATCGAGTCGCCGCTGGTGGTTGCTTCGCGCATCAAGCGCGCCTTGCAGTACATCCGGCCCGAGCAGGTGATCCTGGCGCCGGACTGCGGCATGAAATACCTGCCGCGCGCGGTGGCCGACGGCAAACTGCGCGCCATGGTCGAAGGGGCCAGGATTCTGCGGGCCGAGTTCGCGCGCGTGTGAAGCGCCTGGCGGCAGGACCGTCCGATGGGTCATCCGGGACCCATGGTGTGGAGCGAATCGTTTTGGCAACAATGTTATGCATCGCATGGAAGGATGAACCAACGTGCCGGGGCGCAGACGTGAAAGGCGACCGCTGCCAGAATGGGCACCTGCCACATTGGCCCCGCTCCGGGGCCGGCGCACAGGACACTTCGCCATGACTACCGACCAGCCCACCGCGCGCCCCGCCTTCGACCGCAGGACCGAAGACGTGGGCAACATCGTCGAGTTCGGCCATGTCAACGTGCGCGTGCCCGACCAGCAGCAGGCGATGGCCTTCTATGTCATGGGACTCGGCCTCACGCGCGACCCCTATCTGACGACCGGCCTGGACAACGCCTGGGTCAATGCAGGTACCTGTCAGTTCCACCTG
>JANLQZ010000205.1:0-2914 GCA_031368125.1 Betaproteobacteria bacterium | reverse complement strand
CAAGGGAATCGTCCGGCGCGTGGTGCCGGACCAGGAAATCCTGCAGCGCTGCATCTACCCGATGATCAACGAAGGCGCGAAAATTCTCGAGGAAGGCATCGCCATTCGTGCTTCCGATATCGATATCGTGTGGATCAATGGCTACGGCTGGCCGATCTACCGTGGCGGCCCGATGTTCTATGGCGACACGGTCGGGCTCGCGGTCGTGCTCGACACGATGCGGGATTTCGAGGCCCGGTTGGGGAGCGATTTCAAGCCGTCCCCCCTACTCGAGAAGATGGTCGCGGACGGCCAGCGGTTCCAGGATCTGAAGTAACACAAGGAGTACACCATGCGCCAGGCAGTCATCGTTTCCTACGCCCGCACCGGTCTGGCCAAGGCCATGCGCGGCGGTTTCAACAACACCTCGAACATGGCAATCCTGGGGCACGCGATCGAACATGCGGTCCAGCGCTCGGGGGTCGACCCGGCCGAGATCGAAGACGTGATTGCCGGCTGCGTTGCGGCATCGGGCAACGTCGCGCGCGCTGCAGCGCTGCTGGCCGGCCTGCCGGTGACCACCTCCGGCGTGACACTGCACCGCGCCTGCTCCTCGGGATTGAACGCCATCGCGAATGCCGCGCACCACGTGGTCGAAGAAGGCGCCAGCATTGTGGTGGGTTGTGGTGTGGATTCGATCAGCTTCCAGGGTGGCGGCGGTGGTGGGCGCGACCCGCGCCTGACCGAGCTGTACCCGGATTTCTGGATGCCTATGATCGACACCGCCGACGTGGTGTCCGAACGCTACCGGATCAGCCGCGAGGCACAGGACCAGTATTCGCTCGAATCGCAACGCCGCATGGCTGCCGCGCAACAGGCCGGCAAGTTCAGGGACGAGATCATCGCCGTCAAGACCTCCATGAAAGTGGTCGACAAGGCGACCAAGGCCGAGTCGCTGGTCGACGCGCTGGTGGACCGCGATGAATGCAACCGGCCCGAGACCACGCTGGAAGGCCTGGCCAGGCTCGAGCCGGTCAAGGGGCCGGGCAAGTTCGTCACCGCCGGTAATGCCAGCCAGCTGTCGGACGGCGCCGCCGCGGTGGTGGTAATGGAAGCCAAGGAAGCCGAACGACGCGGCCTGCAGCCCTTGGGCGCGTTCAAGGGCTGGGCGATTGCGGGCTGCCAGCCCGACGAGATGGGCATCGGCCCGGTGTTCGCGGTGCCGCGGCTGCTGCAGCGCCACGGCCTGAAGGTCGAGGACATCGACCTGTGGGAGCTCAACGAGGCTTTTGCCAGCCAGTGCCTGTATTGCCGCGACACGCTGGGCATCGACCCGGCGAAATACAACGTCAACGGCGGCTCGATCGCGATTGGCCACCCGTTCGGCATGACCGGCGCCCGGCTGGCGGGACATGCCCTGCTCGAGGGCCGCCGGCGCCAGGCCAGGCACGTCGTGGTGTCGATGTGTGTAGGCGGTGGTATGGGTGCGGCCGGGTTGTTCGAGGTGTATTGACGCACCAACGCGTGGCAAGCCCGGCAGGAGGACCGGGAGCATCACCAGCCCAGCCCGGTTCGGACCGGCAACCGGCGGCGGCACTGTCACCGGTCAGATGCGGTGCCCATGACGATCCGGCAGGGCCGGGCCAGTCGCACGAACCGCGCCTTGCACGCGATCAAAAGGGCGGGCAATTTACCCGGGAAACGACCAGACCGGCCGGTTGCAAACGCGGCAACCGGGGCCAGGCAATAACCTGCGCTCAGGCGTCGTACTTGAACGACAGGGAGACCCGCGCCCGATAAGCAACCACCTTGCCGCCTTCGATCTTCATGTCGAGCTTGCCGACCTCGGCGACACGCAGGTCGCGCAGCGACTTGGCTGCCGTCTCGACCGCGCTTTTTGCGGCCGCCTCCCATGAAACGGGGCTGGTGCCGATGATCTCGGTGACGCGGTAAACGCCGGATTCAGAGTTCTTCTTGGCCATCTGACGTGCTCCTTCGGGTTGGGAGGCGCCGGGACGATTCCCGATGCCTCAGGAAAATTATCGTTGCGTGCTGACGGACGAAACGGCTGCTCCGCCCCAGTGCAGTATCTTGGCCGGTGGCCGATGTGTCAACCGCCGCGGACCGCCGCGGACGCCGCCGCGGACGCAGTGTCAACCCAAAGTTGAAATGTCCCCTTTTCTCCAAAGTAGAAATGTCCCCGCCGCTGACGCAGATGACACGGGCGTGCTGCCGCACCAACGCGTGCCCGCGTGTTGTTCCGCGACAGGCCCCAGAACGGGAGTGCGCCGCCGTCGGACCACTACTGCCGTTTCAGCGCCGCTTCGGTGATGGCGCTCAACGTGCCGCGCGTCGTGATCACCTCCGGGTCGAGCGCGACCTCGATCAGCGTGCCTTCGACGCGTGCCAGCGCGGCCAGCAGTTGCGGCTCGAACTCGGTCGTTTTCGTTATCTGGACACCCGCATAACCATAGGCGCGTGCCAGGGCCGCGAAGTCGGGGTTGCGCAGTTCGGTGCCTGCGACGTGCCGCGGATATTCGCGCTCCTGGTGCATGCGGATGGTGCCGAACATGCCATTGTTGAGCACCACGATGATGGTCTTGGCGCCGTACTGCACTGCGGTCGCAAGCTCCTGGCCGTTCATGAGGAAGTCGCCGTCGCCAGAGATCGTGAACGCCAGGCGCCCGGTGGTGATCGCGGCCGCAATACCGGCCGGCACGCCATAACCCATGGTGCCGCTGGTGGGCGCGAGCTGAGTCTTGAAGCCCTTGGCCAGGCCATGGTGCCTGAAGAAGCGATGCACCCAGCTGGCGAAGTTGCCGGCGCCGTTGGTCAGCACCGCATCGGCGGGCAAATGCCTTTGCAGCGTGGCGACGATGGCCGGCATGTCGATCTCGCCCGGCAGCGGCTGCGGCTCCATGTTCGCCAGGTAGTC
>JANLQZ010000160.1:0-2417 GCA_031368125.1 Betaproteobacteria bacterium | reverse complement strand
CCTGGCTACACCCAACGAGATCCTGCAGCGCAGCGACCTGAAGCGCCTGCTGCCCGAAACCGACCCGTTCTCGCGCCAGATCATGATGAGCCACGGCACATTCCTGGAGCTGCTCGACGTCGCGGCGCGCGAGCGCGGCCTGCGCGCCGAGACGGCGCTGTTTCCAGAAGGCGCATTTGGCCCCGACAAACTCGACCAGCGCCCGGTGGCCCATATCCGCCTGACGCCGGACCCGGCCGTGCAGAAAGACCCGCTGTTTGCGCAGGTCCTCAAGCGGCACACCAACCGCAGCCGCTACGAGCTCCAGCGCGCGGTGCCGGCGGACGCCTGGAAGGCGATGGCCGACGCGGTGAAGCCGCATCCAGTGCGGTTCGGGTTCGCGGGCACCGGGCAGCCCGACGCACTGCGCCAGCACCGCGCCATCGCGGCGCAAGCCTGGCGCATCGAACTCACGACGCCGCGCACCATCACGGAGTCGTTCAAGGTGCTGCGTGTCGGCGCCGCCGAGGTCGAGCAGCACCGCGACGGGCTCACCCTGCTCGACCCGATGGTGGTTGCGCTCAATCGACTGGGCCTGTTCGACCGCAGCAAGGCCCCGGCACCCGACGACTTTGCCACCACCAGCCAGGTCAAGGATTTCAATGCCAAGCTCGAATCCACGCCCGGCTTCTTGTGGATGGTGAGCGAAGGCAACGACCGCGCGACACAGGTCAACGCCGGCCGGGCGTATGCCCGGGTGCAGCTGGCCGCCACGGCACACGGCCTGGCGATGCAGCCGTTGCAACAGGCGCTGCAGGAGTACGCCGAACAAGCCCGGCCCTATGCCGACATCCGCGTCCTGCTGGATGCGCCGGCGCCGCAGCGCACGGTGCAGATGTGGGCACGTGTGGGCTACGCACCGCCGGTCGACCCGGCGCCACGGCGCGGCGTGGCGGCGCATGTGGTGCGCGCCTGAGGGCGTTTGAGGGGGACACGAATACTTTGCAACTGTTGTCGCGAAGCAATGGGCGGCGGCCCCACACGCACTGCGCCGCTTGGCCGGGACGTGCGCGAGCACGGGCGTGGTGGGCCGTTGGACCGGTACCGGCCCACCCCGTCGAAGTCTCGCCCTGCGGCCGCCTTTCGTAACCGGCGCCTTGGTGCCCAGAGGCGCCAGACGTCATTCCGGAGATCGGATGTCGAGAACCAAATCGCTTGCGGTCAGGACGCTCGGAGTTCCTCGCGCAGCACGCGCCGCAGTGTTGCAACCGTGATTGGTTTCTGTTTGTTTTTTGCGCCAGAGATAACCTCTCGCAGCGCCGAATTGATGAGTGTCTGGTAGCCGGCACCCGCATTGTCGGCGCGCGCACGAAATGCTTCGATGATGTCGTCATCGAGCATGATGGTGATGCGGGTCTTTCCCGGCGACGCAATGACTGCGCCACGTTTTCCCTTGCTGAAGTCATATTCGTCACGCATGATATTTCTCCGATTCACCAGTGGATGCCTTGCGGGCAGAAATGACACGTGTCCGCTCCCCGCGTTGGGTATGAACAACCACCAATACCCGCCCCAATGCGTCCATTCCCAGCGTGACAAAACGCTGCTCGTCCACGGCATCAGGGTCTTCAATCGTAACGGCCATGTCATCCCGAAGCGCCTGTTCGGCGTGCGCGAAGCTCACACCATGCTTGCGATGATTGGCTCGAGCCTTGGCCGGGTCGAACTCAAACTCCATGCCGTTATTATGCATATTAAATACATATTGTCAAGCCACTCAGACGGGAATGCGCGAGAATATTCGAACGGATGGATCAAACAGCCTTCCCGGGCTTGCAGTCGACTGGTTCAGCGGCCGACCGGTCTTGGTCGATGGCGGATGCTCCGGTCGGCGAAGTCATCACCAGATTGCACTGATCCCGGTGATCGCCGGCGAAGTACGCGGATCACAAGGCTGCTTCACTTGCCATTGGCAACCAGCTGCTTGCCAGCCGCCCAGTTCCTCTTCTTCAGTGCGCCAGCGGAGCTTGGCAAGGGTGTTGATTCCGTGCCGGACCGGGCCACAGCGGCACCACTGGTACCCGACTGTCCAGTCGCTCATCGCATCCGCCCGCGAGCGGTAGCCCCGTGGACGTCGCCAATGACCCCACGTCCGACAGGCAGTATCTCCAACGCGGTCTTGCCCCCGCTGGCTGGCGCCACGGGCGACAATTCCCCCACCCATCAAGCCAAAGGACTGCGGTGTCAACAGCCCAAGCCCCCAACCAAGCCTTCGACCATGCCCCCGTCGCATCCTGCACTGCGCCCCCCGACGATTGGCAGCAGGCCCTGCCCGTGCAGCGCATGCGCGAGGTCGGCGCCCAGGTCGTCAAGCTGCACGGCAAGCAGATCGCCGTGTTCATGCACCAGGGCCAGCTGCATGCCTGCAACAACCGCTG
>JANLQZ010000154.1:0-2559 GCA_031368125.1 Betaproteobacteria bacterium | reverse complement strand
TTGGCTCAAGGGGCAAACGACCGGTCGGTCACCGCTCGTCATCATCGACAGCCTGGCGCGATTTCGGCTGCCGCCATCGGCCAAGGGAAATACGTTCGCCGAGGACTATGCGGCAGTGAAGCTCTTGGCTGATTTGTGCAAAGAGTTCCATGGCCTCAGTGTGATTGTTCTACACCACACCACTAAGGCTGTTCATGATGATCCGGTGTCGATGATTTCTGGCACGTTCGGTATTTCAGCTGGCATCGACAGCTACTTGCTCATGCTTCGTCAGGCGAAGGCATATCGGCTGCATGCCGGTGGCCGGCTCTGGGATCGTGAAGTCCAGGACTTTGTCCTTGAGCGAACCAATGGACGATGGGATTTGACCGGCGAGTGGGACGAATCCGTGGCGAGTAAGCTCTGGGAAGTAAGTTGTATTTGTAAAAAATCAACTGATTTCCATACAAATCAACAACTTAGCATCGCTTTTTACAAACATAACTTCCGTGCGAGAGCTTATGCCGCCGAAGCAGCGCACGGTGCTCGACCTGTTGATGACCGGCGCCAAGACGAACAAGACGCTCGAAGAGCCAACCGGGCAATCCGCATCGTCGATCAGCCACATGCTCAAAGTGCTGATGGGCAAAGGCTTGGTGGCTCGACTCGCCAATGGCTGGGAGATCGTTCGTTGACTGGGGGACAAAGGCAATCGGATAATTGCCGGCCCTCAGCATCTCAGGCCCGGCCGTGACAATCCATCCGTTCGCCAATGCGTCTTCCTTGCTGACAGAATTGCACACTGCCGACATCCCGGAGGTGTATCAGCGCTTTGTTGACGTAGTCGGTGCCGGGAACTGGGCGCATCGCGTAGCCCAAATGAAGGCCGCGATGAAGCACAACCGCTGCCTCGAAGCCTACCTGTATGGTGAGAACGAGATTGCGTTCGGGCTCGACCGTTGCGGGGATCTGATCAAGCGCTTCGGGCGCTTGCCGAACGACGCCGCCAATCGCGTGCTGTACCCAGCGATCAGCTTCGCCGCGCAGTCGCTGTCGATGATGGACCTGGCCACGCGTGTCGAAGGCGAGCGCCTGCGCAAGCGCGTGGCGGGCGCACTGAAGGATCCGAACGCCATGCGCGCATTGCGGTTGGAGCTGTCTGTGGCCACGCATTTCGTGCGGCGCGGACATCGACTGCAATGGCCGGAGATGGTTGGAGGCGGGACCTTCGACCTCCTGGTGACCGACATGGGGAACGATGGCGTCGAAGTCGAGTGCAAGTCGGTTTCCGACGACAAGGGACGCAACATCCACCGCCGCGCGGCGCTGGAGTTCCACCATCTGATGACCGGCGAGTTGGCGCACATCCGCAAGACGCTGAAGATCGGCCTGTCGGTCGTGCTGACCATGCCAGGAGGCCTGCCCACGCGGCATGCAGACCGACAGGCGCTGGCGAAGCGCGTCCGGCGGCAGATAACTATCGGCCACAGTGTCCAGCTGGAGGACGGCGCAGACATCCGCATTTCGGAGTTCGACCTGGCGCGGTTAGGCAATGTCGCCAACGACAGGCGCATCGAGGTTGTGCGAGAGGTGATCCAGGACGTGACCAGCACCCAGAATCGCGAAGGCATGCTGACGGGCACGGACGCTGGCGGCGCGCTGGCGTTTGTCGTACAAAGTGCAGTCGAGGACGACTTCATGGACGCCACGTTCAAGACGCTCCGCGACGCGGCCAAGCGGCAACTAACCGGCAAGAGGCCGGCTCTGCTGATCGCGGGCTTCGACGGGCTTGACGGCGAGCAACTCCTGTCGATCGCGCAGCAGGATCGTGACGCCAACGAGCAGCCGACCGCTCTGGCGATCAAGGTCAGCCGCTTCCTTGCCGCCGATCACCGGGACTACGTTGTCGGTGTTGGCTTCCTGAGCCGCGGTGCGCTGCGTCCGGTCACGGATACGGTGGTCGACAGCGGCGGAACGGCCTACTATTTCCCGAAGCGCGAAAGCCCGTTCTGGCACGACGATCTCGGCGGGATTTTCGAGTGGCGCACCGCGTCCGACGAAGCGTCACTTCGACCAGCCGAACCCTCGTGACGTGTCCGTCATCACGTCGAAGGCGTCGGTCTCCGGTTCATCCTCGTGTTGTACCAGGCGCGCCTCGGGATATCGCACCAGGAAGATCATCAACTCGAACTGATCCGAAACGATCGCCGATTCCTCGGCCTCCAGCGAGGGGTGCCATATGCCCGCCGGCGCGCGGCACCAGGTGTTGCCGGAATGGTTCGCCGCCGACTTTAGGCGATCAATGGCGGGCTCGGGAACAGGCGTGCCAGGCGCCAGATATGCGCGCCTGCTCAACGCGAGCTTGCTGGGATAGGACCAGCAGACAAATTCATCCCGCGCCACCACCAGCATGGCGGCCTCGGTGGTGATTTCCAGCCATTTGAGCGCGGTCGCAGTGAACGAGGTTTGATAGCGCTCGGCAACTTGCCCGAGCAGCTCCAGCGTGATCGTTTGCCCGTCGATCTGCTGGCGGAAGTCCGTGGCCGGCATCAGCAAATAGGAAGCAAAAACGTTCGCTTC
>JANLQZ010000148.1:0-1741 GCA_031368125.1 Betaproteobacteria bacterium | reverse complement strand
CAACGATTTTCGTGACCTCACCGGCCGCTACCGCGAGCGCCTCGATGCGCTGTACCGCAGCAGCGCCAGCGACGCCGACAAGCGCGCCGGCAAGGCCGCGGCGATGGCTGAGCTGCGCGCCGAACACGCGGCCCTCAGCCCCCTCAAGGGGGCCGAGACCCGCGGCTCCAATCCGACCTGCGTCGGCTTGGACGGGCCGAGGAATGGCCGCGTCTCGCGGCCATGCGGCCTGCAAGGCACACCAGCGCCCCGGCAAAGCCGGTTGCGCGGTGTTCCCCGAATGGTCCCCGCGTTTCATGCGTCGCGGAAGGTGCCCGGCGCTATGGAGCACTGACAAGCAGCCGCTTCCTTGGGATCAAACCCTTCGGGCTGCGCCAGCGCTTGCCGGGCCGGGCCATCGGGCACTGCCGGCGTCACACGGGCGGTGGTGACGGGTCGGGTCCACCGCGGCGGGCCGACGGCAGGAACGCGTCGGAGTAACAAACGTCTTCCGGCAGCCCCTGCGCAATGAACGCCGGCACCGCCGCCTCGACCATCTTCACCGAACCGCATACGTACACCTCGTGTCCGCTGAGGTCGGGAAAGTCGGCCAGCATGGCCTCGTGCACCAGGCCGGTACGCCCGGCCCAATCGTCGTGCGACGCGGCATGTGACAGGACCGGCACGAGGTGGAAGTTGGGGTGGTCGCGCTGCCAGCCCTCGGCCAGTTCCAGCAGGTACAGGTCCTGGCGCTGGCGCACGCCCCAGTACAGCCACATCGGACGCTGCACGCCACGGTGAAACGCGTCTTCGAGAATGCTCTTGACCGGTGCAAAACCGGTCGCACCAGCGACGAACAGGATCGGCTTGTCGCTGTCGCGCAGCGTGAAATCACCCAGCGGCCCCTCGAAAACGAGCGCATCGCCAACCTTCATCTGGGTAAACACATGGGTGGTGAAACGGCCACCGGGGACCAGGCGCACATGCAGTTCGACGTGGTCGTTGTCGTGCGGCGGGTTGGCAAACGAGAATGCGCGCCGTTGCCCGTCCTCGAGCACCACATGGATGTACAGGCCGGCGGCGAACCGGATGCGCTCGCCATGTGGCAAGGACAGGGTCAGGCGGATCAGCTCGGGCGCCAGGCGCTCGATGTGCTCGACGCGGGCGACATGCCGTTGCGCCGGCGCGACATCGGTGCGCTCGATCTCGATCACCAGATCCGACAACGGCGTCGCGCAGCACATCAACGCCCGGCCCTGCGCGCGCAGCGCATCCGGCAACGCGCCGCGCTGGTAGGCGCCATGGTCCACGCTGCCCTGCAGCACGTTGCACAGGCATACGCCACAGCCGCCGTTGCGGCACTCGTTGGGCAACGCCAGGCCCTCGCGCAGGCCAGCCTCCAGCAGGGTTTCGCCGGCCCGCACCGGCAGCGGCCGGGCGCCATCGGCGCCATGGATTTCGAGCACGAACGCACCCTTGGCCTGGCGCCGGTGGCGTGGCGGCAACCAGGGCAGCAACACCAGCAGCGCGCTGGCCACACCCACCAGCGCCCACACCTGGCCCATCGGCCAGGCGTAGAACAGCGGCAGCAAGGCGAGGTAGAACCAGTCGAAGCGCAGCGTGCCGACGGCCACCGCCATGTTGGCCGCGCCGCCCTGGCTGAGCGCCGGCGCCACCAGCGCCAACAACAGCAGCGTCAGCAGCAGGCTGAGCATGATCGGGCGCGACGGGTTGGTACGCGCCTTGGGCACGCGCTGCACAT
>JANLQZ010000117.1:0-1872 GCA_031368125.1 Betaproteobacteria bacterium | reverse complement strand
AGACCGACTTCGCGGCTGGTCGCGGAACCGGAGTCGTAACCCATGAACGGCCCAAGGCCGTAGACCAGCCGGTCGGTTTGCGGACCATGGTTGTTCGGCAGCACCCGCAGAGCGTCGCCGAGGACGGTGGCCCGTTCGCGGTCGGCTGCGCGGTCGTCGTCGTCCTCGTCGCCGTGACCGTCCGCCGAAGCCACGATGCGCGTCACCTTCATGGTCTCGGTGCCGCCAGTGAGCTGCCACAGCAGTTCGTTGCCGCCACCCACAGGATCCATGGCGCGCGGCGCCGCGGCCGGCGTGAGCGTATTCTTGAACTCGACGCGGTAGATTACCCTTGACTTGAGGCTCGTACCCTTGCCGATATGGAACTCGTAGCGGTAGCCATTGCATGCACGCAGGCCCTGATTGCCCTGACCCGGTTCGTGCAGCGGGTTGAAGTTCATGATCAGGTACAGCTTGTCGTGCGACCCGTTCGACACCCAGGCATAGGTGTCGGTGTTGTCGGCGCAGGGCTCGTTGAGGATCGCCAGCGCCTCGCGGTGGCTCGAGGCCTGCACGGCCGATCCGGCGGTGGCGAGTAGAGCGGTCGCGAACAATAACTTCATCCAAGGCTTCTTCATATTGATCTCCTTGAGCGGTGCTCGCGGCCGGGCCGCGCTCCGCGGTTGCGGTTCAGCCCATGGCGTGGCCGCTCTGGCATAGCGGTGCCCGCGCCGGGGCGCCTTGCCGCCACGAAGTGCGAAGCATGCTGGCGCGCCAGGCAGGCCGGTTCGATCGGGCGACATGAAATGATACGAAAATCCGGGTCGGTTGCATACCCGCGGCGGCGCTGGGGTCGCCCCGGCCGGCTGCCACGTCGGCGTGCCGGCGCACGCACAGGTCGGTCAGGCGAGAATCAGTGCGCCGGGTCGGCCGCGCAGGGCTTTCCCGGGTCGCGACATCCAGATTCCATGCTGCCGCGTATTCATGCCAGCGGCGGCGCACTGATGCGGGGCCGTCGTTCTGGCGTCGCAGGTCACTGAAGGGAGGTTCGAATTGCAAGGAATTGGCGCATGGCGGGGCCTGGCATGGCGATTGACGGCTTGCGTTGCGACATTCGTCGTTGCGACTGGCGCGTGGGCAGCACCGTTTCGGCCGACCGACGATGCACAGGTGCTAGAGCGGCTGCCTGGCCGCGGCACGCCGCAGTTCAGCCGGCTCAAGTCGCTGCAGACGGCCGCCGCGCAGGCGCCCAACGACCTGGGGCGCGCGACCGCGCTCGCCTCGGCTTACATCCAGGCGTCGCGCGTCGACGGCGATCCGCGCTTCCTGGGTTACGCGCAGGCCGCGCTCGCCCCGTGGTGGCAGGTGCCGGAGGCGCCCTCCAGTGTGCTGATGCTGCGTGCCACGATCCTGCAAAGCCTGCACCAGTTCGAACCGGCGATCGCCGATCTCGACCGTCTCTCGCAACGCGAGCCGAAGAACGCGCAGGCCCTGCTCACCCGCGCAACCTTGCGCACCGTGCAAGGCAGGTATGCGTCGGCGCGCGCCGATTGCGACCGCCTGCGCGGCCTGGTATCGGCCTTCTACCTGGTGGCGTGCAGCGCCACCATCGACAGCGTCAGCGGCGGCGCGGGAGCCGCTTACGTGGCGCTGGTGCAGGCCTTCGCCGCAATGCCGCGGGTCGACGGCGCGACACGCGTTTGGGTGGAAACGCTGCTGGGCGAGATCGCCCATCGCCAGGGCGACCCGAATGCCGAACGGCATTTCCGGGCGGCGCTCGACACCGGCGAGCGCGACCTGTATCTGCTGGGCGCGTACAGCGACTGGCTGCTCGATCGGGGCCGCGCGCCCGAAGTGGTGGCGCTGCTCCAGAACGAGAGCCGCAGCGACCCG
>JANLQZ010000098.1:0-4274 GCA_031368125.1 Betaproteobacteria bacterium | reverse complement strand
GGTCTGGGTCCGGCGGAGCGGGAGAAGGTTTTTTCCGGAAAAAGCTGAACATTTGTGGCGCTTTGTGAATCACACATTTTATGAAACGTTTTCTATCGCTGTTCTGGTTGTTCCTGTGTCTGACCACAAATGCCCAAAACGCCAATGAAGTGACCCGGTTTTCCCTTCCCAACGGCATGACGGTGATCGTCAAGCCGGACCGGCGCGCGCCCACCGCGGTACACATGTTGTGGGTTCGCGTTGGTTCAATGGACGAAGTCGACGGCAGCTCGGGCGTGGCGCATGCACTCGAACACATGATGTTCAAGGGCACCGCGCGCCTGCCGCCAGGAGAATTTTCGCGCCGCGTGGCGGCACTGGGCGGGCGCGAGAATGCCTTTACCGCACGCGACTACACCGGTTATTACCAGCAGATCCCGGCCGACCGGCTCGAGGATGTCATGCAACTGGAGGCAGACCGTTTTCAGGGCAACCAGTGGGCCGACGCAGAGTTCGCCAAAGAGATCGAAGTGGTCAAGGAGGAGCGGCGCCTGAGGACGGAAGACAGCCCGCGCGCCATCCTGTACGAGTCGCTGAACGCGGCGGTATTTGTCGCCTCTCCGTACCGCCGGCCAATCGTGGGCTGGATGAACGACCTGGATGCGATGACACCGGCGGACGTGCGCGAGTTCTACCAGCGCTGGTATGTGCCCGCGAACGCCGCATTGGTCGTGGCCGGTGATGTGGACGTGGCCCAGGTGCGCCGATGGGCCGAAAAATACTACGGGCCGATTCCGGCGCGCGCGCTGCCGCCGCGCAAGCCGCGGCTGGAGCCGCCGCAGACAGGGGTGCGCCGCATCGACGTGAAGGCGCCGGCCGAGCAGGCCTACGTGGCGCTGGCGTTCAAGGTGCCCGGCCTCACCGCGTCGGCGTTGACGGCGGCCACACCCAGCGCGGCGGATGAAGACGCGCTGGCCCTGACCGTGCTGGCTGCCGTGCTCGACGGTTATAGCGGCGCCAGGCTCGACCGCGCGCTGACCCAGGGGGTCGACCGGGTGGCCGACAGTGCCGGCGCCTACAACGGCTTGTGGGGACGCGGGCCGCAGATATTCACGCTCGACGGTGTGCCGGTCACCGGCAAGACGGCGGAACAGGTGGAAGCCGGGCTGCGAGCGCAAATCGCGCGTGTGGCACAGGGCGGCGTGTCCGACGCCGAACTCAACCGCGTCAAGACCCAGTGGGTGGCCAGCGAGGTCTACAAGCTGGACTCGGTGTTCAACCAGGCCCGCGCATTGGGAAACAACTGGGCGCTGGAACTGCCGCTCGACGCCGGGGAACGCCTGGTCGAGCGCTTGCGCCGGGTGAGCGCGGAACAGGTCCGGTCGGTTGCGGCCAGGTATTTTGGTGACGACCAGCTGACACTGGCCACATTGCGGCCGCAGCCGCCCGACCCGACGCGCAAGCTGCGCACTCCGCCGCCCGGCGCCAGACACTGAAGACACACCATGTTGCAGAAAATTGCCTGTCGCGCCGCAGGCGCAATCCTGATGGCGCTGGCCCTGTCGCACAGTGCACGCGCGGGAATACCGATCCAGCATTGGTCACAGCCGTCCGGCGTCAAGGTGTACCTGGTCGAGAGCCATGCAATCGCCATGGTCGACCTGCAGATCGATTTCGATGCGGGCGGCCGGCGCGACCCCAGGGACAAGGCCGGCCTGGCCAGCGTGACCGCCGCCATGGCCTCCAAGGGTGTGCTGGCTGCAGCGGGCCGCGGTGCCGGTGGGGCCGCGGAACCGGCGCTGGACGAGAACGGACTGAGCGAAGCGTGGGCCGATCTCGGCGCGTCGTTCGGCGCCAGCGCCAGTGCCGACCGCATGGGTTTCGCCCTGCGATCGCTGACCTACCCCGACCTGCTGTCGAAGGCGGTGCAATTGGCGGCGCGCCAGTTGGGCGAGCCGGCTTTTCCGGCCGAAATCTGGTTGCGCGAGCGCGAGCGCCTGAAGGCCGCCATCAAGGAGTCCAACACGCGCCCGGCCACCGTGGCGGGGCGCGCTTTCTCGGCGTCCGTCTACGGCGAGCATCCGTATGGCTTCGAGATGACGGAGGCCACGCTGGGTCGCATCGAGGTGGCCGACATGCAGACCATGTATGCCAGCCGGATCAGGCCCTGCCGCGCCAAGGTGGCGATCGTCGGCGCGGTAACGCGTGCACAGGCCGACCAGCTGGTGGCCCAGCTGTTTGCGCGCCTGGGCCCGGCCGGCGCCAGCGCGGCATGCGCAGCGCAATCCGAGGTTCCCGAAGTCAAGCCGCTGACCCAGGCCGAGGACCGGCGCATCGACTTCGATTCCGCACAGGCGCATGTCTTGCTGGGGCAGCCCGGCTTCAGGCGGGACGACCCCGACTTCTTCGCGTTGACGGTGGGCAACTACATCCTGGGCGGCGGTGGATTCGTCTCGCGGCTGTCGACCGAAGTGCGGGAAAAGCGCGGCTTGAGTTACAGCGTCTACAGCTATTTCTCACCCGGCCTGCACGCCGGGGCGTTCACGGTCGGTTTGCAGACGCGGCCCGACCAGGCCGCGCAGGCGCTCGCCGTCTCGCGCGAGGTGCTTGCACGTTTCGTGCGGGAGGGACCCACGCCGCTGGAACTGGAAGCTGCCAAGTCCAACCTCGTGGGTGGTTTCGCGCTGCGCATCGACAGCAACCGCAAGCTGCTGGAGAACGTCGCGAGCATCGCCTGGAACAACCTGCCGCTGGACTACCTCGACACATGGACCAAGCAGGTGCAGGCGGTGGGTCTGGCCGACATCCGGGCCGCGTTTGCGCGCAAGCTGCAGCCCGACCGGATGGTGACCGTGGTCTTGGGGGCGAGCAACCCGACCAATTAGACGTTGCCGCAGCCGCGGCCGTGTCGGGCGTTAAGCTCGCGCCATGCGACAAGAAAAACCGGCCGACCCCGCCCGCCCAGCAGCCGCCGCCAAGCCTCGGGTCGCGCGCGCCAGCCATGTGCTGCGCATCATCGGCGGCCGCTGGAAACGCACCAGACTGCCGGTGGCCGACAAACCGGGGTTGCGGCCGACGCCTGACCGCGTACGCGAAACACTGTTCAACTGGCTGGGGCAGGACCTGAGCGGCTGGCGCTGCATCGATGTCTTTGCCGGCACGGGGGCGCTGGGCTTCGAGGCGGCATCGCGTGGCGCGCAGGAGGTGTGGATGGTGGAACAGGACCGTGGCCTGGTCGAGCAGCTCAAGGCGATCCAGCGCAAGCTCGAAGCCGATGCGATCCGGATCGAACGTGGCGACGGCGTGTCGGTGCTGCGCCGGCTCGCGCCCGCGAGCATGGATGCCGTGTTCCTGGATCCACCCTTTGACTCGAGCTTGTCCGAGGTGGCGCTGCCGGCTGCCGTCGTGGCGTTGAAGCCCTCGGGTTATGTCTACCTCGAGGCCGCCGCGCCCTGGGCGGCCGAGAGGCTGGCCGTTCACGGGCTGGTAGTGTCGCGCCATGTGCGGGCCGGCGCCGTGCATGCACATCTGCTGCAGAAGGCCGCTCCGCCCCATGCATAATGCGGCGCATCGGCTGGTGCCCCTGCCAGTGCCCAGGAGCACACATGAATGCCCGAGACGATTGTGATTCCAGGCCCTCTTGGGGCGTGTTTGCTCGTGTTGAATCAGCTCGCCAGGAGGCCTGACCATGTCGAACCACATCATCGCCGTTTACCCCGGCACCTTCGATCCGATGACGCTGGGGCACGAAGACGTGGTGCGCCGGGCCGCCCAGCTGTTCGACCGGATCATCGTGGCGGTGGCGGCCGGACACCACAAGAAATCCATGTTCACGCTCGATGAACGCGTCGACATGGCGCGCGAGGTGGTCAAGCCATACCCGCACGTGACGGTCGAGAGTTTCGACGGGTTGATGCGGGACTTCGTGGTGGCGCGCGGCGCCAAGGCGATGGTGCGCGGCCTGCGCGCGGTGACCGACTTCGACTACGAGTTCCAGCTTGCGGGCATGAACCGGTCCCTGATGCCGGACGTCGAGACCGTGTTCCTGACGCCGAGCGACAAGTACCTGTTCATCTCCAGCACCTTCGTGCGCGAAATCGCGATGCTTGGCGGCGAGGTCGACAAGTTCGTCGAGCCGCTGGTGTTGCAGCGGCTGATGGCCAAGGTGCGCGAATCCAGACCAGCGCAATAGTCAGGCTGCAGGCGCCACCCGGTCGAGCCACCCCAGCAGCGTTGCGGTAACGTAATCCGGGCGCTCCATCGTCAGCCGATGGCCGCCCTGGGGCCCCCTCACC
>JANLQZ010000073.1:0-2103 GCA_031368125.1 Betaproteobacteria bacterium | reverse complement strand
CGGAACCACGGTGCACCTGGCGGCGGAACTGTTCAAGGACCTGGCCGGCATCGACGTGGTCGACATCGCCTACGCCGGCAGCGCAGGGGCGATCACCGACACCATCGGCGGCACCGTGCATTTCGTCGTCGAGACCACCGGTGCGCTGCTGCAACACCACAAGGCCGGCAAGTTGCGCATCATCGCGACCATGGCCGAGGCGCGCGAAAAGATCGCGCCCGACGTGCCGACCGCCCGCGAAGCGGGTTACGACCTGGTGGCCGGCACCTCCAACCTGCTCGCCGCCCCGCTCGGAACACCACGCGAACTGGTGGAGCCGATCGCGCGGGCGGTGGCGCGTGTGATGGACCGCCCCGCCGTGTTGGAACGGCTGGCCCAGCTCGGGATCCAGCCGATCACCAAGTCCGGCCCGGCGCAGGCGCAGTCCTATGTGGCGGCCGAGGTGGCGCGCTGGAGCGTGGTGGTCAAGAAACTCGGGATCGCACTCTGATGCCCTGCTCCAGCCCAAGGTCATGGTCCGACCAAAGAGGCGCTGACACCGGAGCCTGACCCGACCGTTGCCTGCGCCACCATCTGCAAGGACCCCGCCATGCGTACTCCGATCTGCGTCAAACTGGGCTGCGAGCTGCCGATCTTCGCGTTCTCGCATTGCCGCGACGTGGTGGTCGAAGTCACCAGGGCGGGCGGATTCGGCGTGCTGGGCGCCGCAACCTTTTCGCCGGAGCAGCTCGAGGCCGAACTGCGCTGGATCGACCAGCACGTGTCGGGCCGCCCCTACGGCGTGGACGTGATCATCCCCACCAGTTACGACGCGGACGCCGAGCGCAGCACCGAAGACCTGGAAACGCTCATACCCGCGCAGCACCGCGCCTTCATGGACAAGATCCTCGACGACGCCGGTGTGCCGCAGCTGCCACCCGACGAGCGCGCACGCGTGGTGCGCGAGATCGTCGATGGGCGCGGCAACATGACGCCCGACGGCGCGCGCCGCCTGCTGCGCGTCGCGCTGGAGCATCCGCAGGTGAAGCTGGTGGTCAGCGCGCTGGGTTCACCGCCGCCCGACGTGGTGGCCGAACTGCGCGCGCGCAAGGTGATGATCGGTGCGATGTGCGGCAAGGGGGAACATGCCGCGCGCCACCGGGCCGCGGGCGTCGAGGTGATCGTGGCGCAGGGCACCGAGGCCGGTGGCCACACCGGCGACATCGCCACCATGGTGCTGGTGCCGCAGGTGGTCGAAGCCTGTGGCGACGAGGTCGCGGTGCTGGCCGCGGGCGGCATCGCCCGGGGCAGCCAGATCGTCGCGGCGCTCGCGCTCGGCGCGCAGGGCGTGTGGTGCGGCACGTTGTGGCTCGGCACGCGCGAAAGCGAACTCGACGCTTTCGAAAAGGAGGTGCTGTTCGCGACCCGGGCCCAGGACGCGGTGCGGCGCAAGGCGCGCACCGGCAAGACCGTGCGCATGATCAAGAGCCGCCTGTCGGAGGCCTGGGAACAACCGGGCGCACCGCCCTACCTGCCCACGCCGCTGCAGGGCATCCTGTACAACGAGGCGCATGCGCGCGTGGTGCGCGCCAAACGCCGCGACCTGTATTCCTTCCCGGCCGGGCAGGTGGTGGGCATGATCAACGAGGAAAGCAGCGTGCGCGAGGTCATGCTGCGCCTGCAGCACGAGTACCTCGACAGCATGGAGCGCCTGCGCAAGCTCGCGCCGTCCGACACCTGACTCGACAAGGAAAAGACATGTCCGACGAAGTCCTGGTAGAACACATCGAGGGCATGGTGATCGTCACGATCAACCGGCCGCAGCAGAAGAATGCCGTGAACCGTGCCGTCTCCTACGGCGTATGCGAAGCACTCGACGAGATGGACCACCGCAGCGACCTGCGCATCGGCATCCTGACCGGCGCCGGCGGCAATTTTTGCGCCGGCATGGACCTCAAGGCGTTCCTGCGCGGCGAGGTCACACGCGTCAAGGGGCGCGGCATCCTGGGCATCGCCATGACGCCGCCGCGCAAGCCCCTGATCGCGGCCGTGGAAGGTTACGCGCTGGCGGGTGGCTTCGAGTCGGTGCTGGCCTGCGACCTGGTGGTCGCGGCGCGCGACGCC